>CAUQIK010000007.1:0-58912 GCA_963518035.1 uncultured Streptococcus sp.
ATGAGAAAGAAAACAATGAGTGAATGCGTAGAGATGGCAGGTACTAGCTCCACTAGCTACCACCGATACAAACAGATAGCTGTCTTAAACTTTGCTAGAATCCACCAGAACGGAGAGGCTAGAAGCATGTAAGTAGGCAAATGTAGGTTGAGGCTTCATATTCGTCCCTATTTTGCTTTGTTTCGTACTAGACGACTAAAACACCACGGATAAACTAAAAGCCCTTAGAAACGAATTTAAGGGCTTTTGTGAGATGAAAAAGGTGCCCCACCGCCTCCACAGCAAGCTACTTCATGGATGTTAGACCACCTTTATCTTAAATTAATTATAGCTCAAAAAACTTTTAAATAAAAGTATATTGTAGAAGTTCTGAGTAATATTTAGTCAAATTTAGTGTTACTTGTTTCTTAATTTAAAGAATAAATGTTTATTTTACTTGACAAAATTTGAAATGTGGTATAAAGTAAAAGTCAGAGTAGTTAGTAGGGAGGACTTTTATGGAAAATCAAAGCATTTCATTAAGTCCTGGATTTATTAAACTATTATTAAATCTCATTTCTTTAGTTACTTGTTTTTTAACATTCTATAATACTATGGAAGCAGCTACATTTACTAGCTCATCTATCCTTTTTATGGCAAATAATATACTTACCTGTATTGAATTACCTCCTACTAGAATAAGCAAGAAAATAGGGGAAAGAGTTGTCCAAGCTGAAGTAGTGATTATCGTCTTTTTAATTTTTTTTGGTTCTTTGTTGAATACAGCTAATGATTTCACTCTCGCTATTTTAAAATGGTTAATTGGACTTGCTATGGTAGCTGGTTTCATCTTAGTTGCATATATAAAAGGACAGAAAGATACGCTACAGGATGTGCAAGCTAGAAAAATTGCTAAGAAAATTGTACGTGAAGCCAATGATGAATATCATAATGATATGAATGAAAGAAAAGAACATTATGTTTTAAAGAATCGTGACTATATCGCAGGCACTTCTTATAAAAAAAGTGGAAGGAAGAAATAAAAATGGGATTTCAAATTTTATTTATAATATTTTTTATAATGATATGGTATCTTGCGTTGATAGTTGAGACATATTCATATTTGAAAAAAAATAATTTAGGGGTTAATTTTTTAGGAATTATCTCTATACCGTTTTCTTTATTTACATTGCATTTAAAAATGTTTCATAAAGAAAAGACTTTTTCAAAAAAAATTAGATACTTAGCGTATTACTTTATAAATTATAAATTATCAGTAATTTTTCTTACTGAATTGCTTTTAGAAAATATTGCAATGACTGAAGCATTAGGTTATTCTCCATATCTTTCTAAGAAAAAAGTAAATGAGAGCAAAAAAACATTACCGGAAACTGCAAAAGATATTATTAAGTTACCAAAAACAACAGAAAGTTTTAGTGAAGTATTAATGGCTGCATGATTTTGTAAAACATATATCGAACCAAAACATCATTAAATTACACTTATACTAAATGAATAATTAAGATTTAGAGAGAAAGTTTTATTTCTCTCTTTTTCATTTAAAAAAAGTAACATTCCTGTTTTAAAATTACAATAATCAAATTAGATAATAAAAAGCACGTTTGACCGTGCTAGTTCCTTGCCTGCTGAACTCATCATTTTAAGTCATTTTTTGTTACCCTTTATGTTTTCTCAACTTATTTGAATTTAATAGTTTTTGAGAAAATCAAGTTAGATTTATAGCAGGCTTATGCCTGTTTTTTTGTACCTAATCACTGCAAGATAATAAAATGTTGTAATATTTTATTGAATAAGATAGGCTTTGAAGCCTTGATATTAAGCACTTTAGGTCGCGTTCCCTTAGTGCTTTTTGATTTCTCTTAGTATCCAGCTATAATAGTCTATACGCAACTAGACTGATATAGTTCAAAGTGATATAATAGTCTAAAGGAGGTGCTACCATGAATGTTTTAGAAAAAAACACACAGGTAAACTTTAAGACTAACAGAGACTTGTTAGAGAAGGCTAAAGCTATTATCACAGCGCAAAATCTTGATATGACAGCCAGTTTTAACTTGTTTTTAGAACACATTGTAGAAAATAAATCCTTGCCATTTGAAACTCAAGTAGACAAAGAAAGAGAAGAACTTCTATCAGGGTTGCGTGCTGAAATTGCCCGTAGCTTTGAAGATTTAGAACATGGAAGAACTTACAGCCTTGATGAAGTGAGGGCTAACCTTGGAATTTAACGAGAACGCATATAGCCTTATTATCTCCGAAACGGTACAAGAACAGCTAAGAGGTATCAAAGACTATATCTCAGCGAACTATTTTTCAGAGCAGGCAGGAGAAAACACAGTTAAAAATATTCTTTACGGATTAGCGCGTCTTGAGGTCTTCCCAGAAGCGGGATTTGATGCTGACGAGAGAGTAGGAGATATTATATATCCACCACACAAAACTCGATGCATCATTTTAGGAGATTACCTAGCCTTCTATCATATTTTAGAGGACAGAAAAGCTGTCTTTGTATCAGATATTATTCATAGCAAACAGGACTACATCCGCTTATTTAAGAAAAAATAGCGCCAGGCGCAGTGTGTTTCTAGTGAAATATTTGAAAAGCATTATCGTGTTTTCTCTTTTATGATATAATGCAAGGATAGTAAGTAGTTGAATTTTTCCCTCAATTAAATTGAAATAGAAAAATAAACTTGGTTCTAAAAATAATACACCAAACATCTTGTAAATCACAACAAAGTGTATTGATTTGCTATATAAGTTCTAGACTTACTATCTAGTGGGATTTTTGGTTTTTAAATAGGGTTTATAAGGCAACAGAAACTTACCTTATAGTTTAACTTATACAAGTAGGTATTCTTGTTAAGGCTTTCTTATGTGGAATAATCATCAAAATAAAATTTACTTTGAATGACAATATTATTTTTCATTTGAAGAGAGAAATAAAACTTAAAAGGTAGCCAAGGTAAAGTATAATTTTATCAGTCAACTATAGAAGGCTTAAGGTAAGTGTAGAATATAATATTTAAAGAAAATTAGCGTTTGATATATGGAGGAAAAATTGACTGAAAATAACAATGTTATATTTAAAACAATGGACGAATTTTATGAAAAGTTGCCAAAAATTTATTCAGAAAAAGATCTCAATTTACTAAAAATGAGACTTGAGGGGCGTTCAAATAAGGAAATTTCCAATTTATTACATTTACAGTATACTAATGTTTTATCTGACATAAAAAAAATAGTAAGAGAGTTACCGGAAATTTCAGAAGCAGAACAGTTTAGTGAATTATATACTAATTATTATGTTACAAAAGATCAGTTTCTTACTTATTGTATCAACGATGGAAGGGTATATGAGATTCTAAGTTTAAAATATAAAAAAGGTCTAACTAAATTCCCAACTAAGAGGTTCACAAAAAAACTTAATGTACAGGGTGAAAATAATAGTGTTATATTTGAAACCATGGATGAATTTTATGAAAAATTGCCAAAAATTTATTCAGAAAAAGATCTCAATTTATTAAAAATGAGACTTGATGGGCATTCAAATAAGGAAATTTCCAATTTATTAAATTTACAGTATACTAATATTTTATCTGGCATAAGAAAATTAGTAAGAAAGTTACCGAAAATTATAGAAGTAGATCAGTTTGTTGAATTATATACTAATTATTATATTACAAAAGATCAATTTCTCACTTATTGTGTCAACGATGGAAGAGTATATGAAATTCTAAGTTTAAAATATAAAAAAGGTATAACTAAACTCCCAACTAGAGAATTCAAAAAAGAATCTAATGAAGAATTTGAAAATAATCATAAACTGATAGATATTATACAAAGCGAACATCTTGAAGATGTGTTAGAACAAAAAATAAAAAATATAGAATTTCTAAAATATAGGCTAGATGGGCTATCGCTTCAAGAAATAGGAGATAAGTATAGTATCAGCAGAGAAAGAGTACGTCAAATATTACAAAAATTGTTATTTAAATTACTCCCTATTATTGAGGAAGAAAAATTCTCAGATATTTATTCCTCTTTTAATATACCCGAGGATATATTTACACTTGTTTTCCATGAGGATAGACGAGTATATAATTTTTTAGATCTGAAGTATAAAAAAGGTTCTGTAGATATTCTTGATGAGCTAGCTAGAGGAGACTATTCTGAAGAAGTAAAAAGAATAATTGAGCCTCTTTATCTTAAAAAGTATATGAATAGAGAGCAGTTATTGATACACACTTTATCAAAGTATTCTGAAACTCAGCTGTATTTTACATCAGATGATATGTTCTATCTTTATAATTCAGAAGCTGAAGAGTTAAATTTACCTAAATTAAAGGTAAACAATAGTTTATCTTTAATGAATAATGCCGAACGTTACAAAAATGTCATTTATTCAAATGGTAAGGGTTATAGGCACTATTCTGTTGATATTGATGATGAGAAGATAGCTAAAATAAAAGAAATATTTACAGATATTGAATTTGGTTGTTACCATATGGATTTGATTTTTAAAAATAATCTAGAGCTAATGAAAGAATTGGAGATTTATTCAGGTTCCGAGTTACATAATCTCTGTAAGACATACGAACTTGTTATCCCTGATATTATTTTACGACGTAATCCAGAATTTACAAAGGGGGACATAGATAAAGTAACATTTATTAAGCAGCAAATTGCTATTCGAAATGGTATTTCGATTACTGATTTTACAAAAGAAATTTATAATGAGTTTGGGCTTCAGGAAAATTCACTCACGTCTTTTATTAGTAAAAATTTACCAGATGTATTGATTAATGGACAATTGTATATTGGAGATGAGGAGAGGATTAGTAAATTATCTGGATTGAAAGAGAAACTTTTAGATAATATATATCTAGTATCTGATTTTGAAAAAATATTAGCCCGACATACTGAATATGATATCGGTATCACCTCGGATTTTTTATATAATTTGGGTTTTTACCAGAGAGGAGATTTTATAATAAGATCTGATTTTAGAGGTATAAAAGCTATATTAGAAGAAGAAATAAAAACTCGGAGGATTTTAGATATATCTGAATTACCTCCTACCCTTGTATATGCGTTAAACCAAAATCCAATGATTATCCCATATATGGAATCAGAGTACAAAATATTAAAAATTGCTGAGAAAAAATATCTAAATTTAACATTTATTAAGAATAGAGATTTTTTTGTGAGGAATTGTAAGAATTTTATAAGAAATGTGGAATCCTTTGTATCAGAGAATCATTATTTTACATTAGAATCTATCATAAAAGATGGTTTTCATGATGGATTAATTGATGATGGGTTTAGCATAATTTCACTTGAACGTTTGCTAGTTAATTCTAAGTTAATAAGTATTGTTTATAGTGCAACAAATCGTAGCATGCTTAAAAAAGCAATCTTATTTTATAAATCAGATGATAAGAAAACATTGGATGATTTTTTTCAAGATTTATTGTTGGAATATGGATCATGTAATGTAGAAGATTTTATTGCTGATATTGACCAACAATATGGAATAGAGTTTTATGAAGCTGATGTTATTGAACGGTTGATAAATGTAGGAGCCGTTTATTCGAAAACTCTAAATAAATTATATGTTGATAAGGCAGAATATTTAAATGAGGTATATAAATGATGAATTTATTTGAAAAACAACTTGGAGAGATAATTTCAACTAAAAAACTTTCTTTGCAAGGACAAATTAAGATTTTTGATGTTTATCGTATCCCATTGGAATTTTTAAGATATAACAAGAAGAATGGTCGTATTGCAACCTACGTATCACAGTATATTGATGAAGGAAATGAATTTCCTAAGGATAATTTAGTGGAATTTAATGATATTATAGAAAATTACATTGAGCGAAGTAATCCAGATGCATTGAAGAAAACAAAAAGAAATATCCAAATAATGTCACAAACTGAACCTGCAGTAGTTCTTTCAAACGGTATTGTTTTAGATGGAAATAGACGATTTACCTCTCTAAGACAATTATCTAGAGAAGGTGCAGGTGCAGAATTTAATTATTTAGAAGCAGTTATTTTGGATGAGAGACTTTATACTGAAAAAGATATAAAACGCTTGGAATTAAATCTTCAGCATGCAGTCGAGTCCAGGGTTGATTATAACCCTATTGATAGATTAGTAGATATTTATCGTGACTTAATAAGTGATAAGAGTAATTTTACGGTTGAAGAGTATTCACGAGAGACACACTTATCGATAAAAAAAGTTAAAGATGAAGTTGAATTAGCTCAATTGATGTTGGACTATTTGGAATATATTAACCAGCCATTAAAATTCTATATTGCAAGAGACCAAAAAATTGATGGCCCTTTACGAGAAGTACAAAAAATAATAAAAAGTTCTAAGTTAAATCCTGATAGGATTGATGATGCAAAAGAGTATTTATTTTTAAATATTATGAGTCTAGACGGTGATATTACAAGAAAAATTCGAGAGTTGAAACAAGTTCTAGAGGATAGAGAGCATTCTGAAAAATTATTTGAAGATATAGAAGAAGATGAAATTTTAGATGATGCTAATGATTATTTTGAGTCGGATTCTGTAAAGGAAAAAATTTCGGAGAAACATTCAGTTGAAATGGCCACTGATTTAAGTAGACGAATTGCTAAACTAACGGCAGAAGCAGTTGAAAGTAAAAAACTATCTACTGCTAAAGTTCAACCCATTGAAATTTTAGAAAAAAGTTACCGTATTTTACAAGAAGTGGATAAAGAAGCAGTTGAGAGAATGGGAACCACTTCTAAACAGCAATTTTTATCAGTTTTAAGAAATATGAGTGAAACTTTAGAAAAGTTAAATTGTTTATAGAAATGGGTAGTCTTGAATATGGGAGATAATTTATTAATTCTAGATTTTGATGATGGGTTAAAGATTGAAGAAAAATTTTCAAGTTATAAAATAAATTCTACAAATCGTTCCATAAAAAAAATAAGGCAAAAATATCTAAACTCAGAAAGTTTATGGGATTTTAAGAAAAATTTATCATATGTAGAAATAGAGGATATTATTCAACACCTGAGAAGATATTCTGATAGAGAAGGAATAGAATTTCAAGTATCAGCTTCTGTAATATCATTTATTCAGTATTCGAAGTTTGAGATAGAAGAAATAGCTAAACGAGGCTTAAAAATAAAAGAAAACAAAGATAGTTATTTCGATGAGTTCCAACAATTTGTAAAAATTGTCAATGAGCAAGTCAGTCGTCCATTGTATGAAATACAAAATAGAGTAAGTTTTTATCAAGCGACAATGAATAGAGTGGCAAATTTTTCTGTTCCTGGAGCTGGAAAAACATCCATGGTTTATGGAACGTATGCCTATTTGAGCAGCGAATCTATTAATAAAGTTGATAAAATAGTTGTAATAGGACCTAAAAATTCTTTTTTATCATGGAAAGAAGAATTTAAGAATGTTTTTGGTAAAAAACGAGAGTTGAGAGTTATAGATATTCATAATCCTGACTTCAGAAGAGAGATGCTGCACAAAAATGTTCAACATTATAATCTATTCTTGTTCAATTATGAAGCTATAGTTAGTTATAGATACGAATTAGAAAAAATAATTGATGATAGAACAATGTTAGTTTTTGATGAAGTTCATAAAATAAAGCGTGTAAATTCTGAACGTTCTCTAATAGCAATTGAATTGGCTCAATTAACAAATTTTCGTTATGTGTTGACTGGGACACCCATTCCAAATTCTTATTCTGATATTTGGAATTTTTTAAATATTCTATACAAGGATGAATATAGGAAGTATTTTTCTATATCATTGCCAATGTTAAATAATCCTTCGGAATTGTTAAAAGAAGAAATTAATAATAAATTATTTCCGTTCTTTTGGAGAGTTACAAAACACGAATTAGGTGTACCACCAGAAAATCCTGATTATATATGCGATATTATAGCTAATCAGAATGAGCAACAACTAATAAACCTTTTATGGAGAAAATATTCAAGAAATCCATTTCAATTATACATTCGTTTAATACAACTATCTTCAAATCCATCATTGTTAAAAAATAGTCTAACTGAAGAAATGTATGCAGGTTATGGAGAAGATTCTCTGGGAATTGATTTCCTTCCTTTACAGGATTCTCCATCTTATTCTGATAGTGAGTTATCATTGATTGATGCTATAGGTGAGTCATCTAAATTTTTATCCTGTATGAGATTGTCAGTCAATTTAATTAAAGAAAATCGTATTCATATTATTTGGTGTCTTTTTGTAGATACAATTTTTAAAGTTCAAAACCATTTGAATGAATTAGGATATAAAGTAGCGGTAGTTTATGGAGGAATTGAAAGTGAAGAGCGAGAACGGATTATTCTTGATTTTCAAAAAGGCATTTATGATGTGCTAGTGACAAATCCTCATACCTTAGCAGAATCTGTTTCACTACATATGATTGCGCACGATGCAATTTATCTTGAATATTCATTTAATTTAACTCACATGCTACAATCTCGTGACCGTATTCATCGATTAGGATTAAATAAAGATCAGGAGACAAATTATTATTATTTTTGTTTAAATGGCCATCCTGAGAGTCGTAGTACGATTGATAAGAAAATTTATAATAAATTAAACGAAAAAAAAGAAATAATGTTGAAAGCTATTGAGCGTACATCGCTATCTGTAGAATATACTATTGATGAGAAAGCTGAGATTTTACAAATGATGCAAGAAGATAACTTCGAACAAAAATATACAGATAGAAAGGATATGTTTGAGGAGGGTTCTGAAACAAGTGAATTAGCTCGAGCTAATATTATAAAAACTATTCAAGAAATAGAACGACAAAATATTGTAATTCTTGAAAAAATTCAGAAATTTTCAGATAGAAGAGAAGAATTAATAACTAGTCAAGAAATATATATTAAACGCTTTAGTGATGTAGTTGATGGTTACTATAAAATTATTGAAAATCCTAATTTAGTTGAAAATAGCGAACAGCGACTGGAGGAAGCTGAAACAATAATAATTAATTTTTATGACCAACAAATTGCTACTTTAAAGATGTTGAATAATAATGAGCTAAGAGAATTCGATATCAGTTTAAAATTATTAAAGGAAGATAACATTGATTTATTGTGAGTGATGTAGTAGAATCTCAAAAAAAACTACTTATTTCCGATATTCTATAGTCAATAAATTTAGCAAATGATTATGCCAATGTTTTTCATAGATAATGTTATATGGAGAGACAAAGATTCTAGTTATGTCAGTTTTGTCAGCGAGGACGGTGAAGGATTGTACACAGAAAATGTTTGTCTGGATATCCTAGTTGTTAAATACAAATTTAAGTTTATTTTTGACTTTGGTAATGAATGGCGTTTCGAATGTCAAGTGCTGAGAGAAATCGAGGCGGAAGATGAAGAAGCATATATCGTATGTGAAATCAGAATGCCACCAGAACAATATCTAGATTATGATAGTTTTGACGATGAAGAGTGGTAGAATTGATTGTTAAGAAACAATTGGAATCAGTCTGTGTAGGCTTAGCATTTCAATTGTTTTTTTTGTGATAATTTCAGATAAGAAAGTTTTACCCCAATTATTCACACATAACACGAAAAGCATCCAGAATTGATATAAAATCAAGGATTCTAGATGCTTTTCTCTTTTCACCCATTGGGTGCTATTTTTATTGGACAAAAAGGAGTTTCTACTTTATGATATAAAAAAACAAAGGAAACTCCGATGCTCAGTATATCAAATAAATCTATGAAAAAAATACTTTACCATACTTTTCTTTCGATTTGTTTTGATATTCCTCAGAGTGTGTTTGTGGTTTGAGTTCGCTCCACTGAAATTAGCACACACGCTACTAGCCTCCATTCTACAGCAAAGAAATCAACTCTTTTCTAGGGGATTTCCGCCCTCATTTTTGTCTTTTGTGCTAAAATAGACTTATAAATTGAAAATAAGGAATGTTTATGAAATCAGGTAATGGTTTTTGGAAAGGCTGTCTCTATTTTTGGGGCTTCTTGTTCTTATTGGGCCTTTTGGTTCAATATGCTCTCCCACTTGTGGCTTGTGTCCTGCTAGGCTATGGTGGTTATCGTCTCTATAAACGTTGGCGCTATCCTCTTTTACAGGATGCTTCGCTCGACGATCGGATTGAGCTTTTAAAAGCTCGAATTCGTCAGGCGGACAAAGATATTCAGCAGTTAGAGGGAATCTTGGTAGAAAAAGGTTCAGAGTCCTATAAGAGTCTGGCCAATCAAGTATTAATCGAACTGCGGGAAATCCATCAGGAGGCGGATCGTCTCAAGTCCTATATCGATGATGATGTCTATAATCGTATTGATAAAAAGGTTCGTACAGTAAGGGCAACTATTGATGTTCAGCTAGAACGTTTGGATAGAGAAAGTCAGGTAGATCTTGAAAATGCGGAGCCAGAGGAATTAGCTCCAGAATTATCCCAGACCTTGGCTAATATTTCCATTGACCATCAGGCTATTTTAGACAAGATTGCTACCTCTACTGAGGGGGATAAGGAAGAATTGACTGCCATTCATAGTTTGAAGATGGAGAAATTCCAAACGATTTTAGAAGGCTATTTAAAGATTAAGGCTAATCCTAAAAACTATAATCGGGCAGAAGAACGCTTAGAGCAAGCTAAAGCAGCCATCGAACAATTTGACCTTGAGCTGGACCAGGTCCTGAGAGAACTCAATGAAACAGATATGCGTGATTTTGATATCAGTCTGCGTATCTTAGAAAAAGATCGTAAAGAATAGGTTAGAAACAAAGGAGTAACCATGACAGAATTTAATTTTGATATTGACCAGATTGCCAATAATACGGTAGCTAAGGTGGATAAAACAACCCAAATCATCGAGACCAATACTGGCTCGGACAAGACCTTGACCTTCCTTGAAAAGTTGAGCCCTGAGCAGCAAGAAGGAATCAAGGCGCACGTGCCCCAGTTAGTAGACCAATTTGTCACAAATCAAAATGCTCTTTTGGATTTTGGACAATCTGCTGTAGAAGGTGTGAATAATACGGTCAATCGTATCTTGTCAGAACAAAAGAAATTGCAGATTCCCCAAGTGGATGACTTACTCAAGAATACCAACCGTGAGTTGCAAGGCTTTGTAGTCAAATACAAGAACGCTGAAATTGCTGAGCTAGAAGAGAAGCCAAACTTTTTGCAACGATTGTTTAACAAGAGCAAGAATACCCTACAGGAATTTTACTTTGACTCAAAAACAGTGGAGCAAAAGCTCGATGGCATGGCTGCCGCAGTGGTCAAGCAAGAAGATGTCTTAGCTCGAAATATCGTCTCTGCTGAGATGTTGATTGAGGACAATACCAAATCCATTGAAAACCTAGTGGGAGTGATTTCCTTTATCGAAGCTAGTCAGACAGAAGCTGGCAAGCGCGCTGCCGAACTGAAGGCCCAAGCTGACCAACTCGATACAAGTACGGTAGAATACCAAACCAAGTCACAAGAATTGGCCCGCATGGCAGAAGTGGTCAATACCCTCGAACAACAACATACTGAGTATGTCAGCCGTCTCTATGTTGCCTGGGCAACAACACCTCAGATGCGCAATCTTGTGAAGGTGTCATCTGATATGCGCCAAAAATTGGGCATGCTTCGTCGCAATACGATTCCAACAATGAAGCTTTCTATTGCCCAACTTGGTATTTTGCAACAATCAATGAAATCAGGTGTCGTGGCAGATGCCATTGTCAATGCTAATAATGCTGCCCTTCAGATGCTAGCTGAGACCAGCAAGGAAGTGATTCCGCAGATGGAACGAATTGCTCAAAGCCCGACAGTCGCTGTCGAATCTGTTACCAAACTGGCTGAAAGTCTGGTTGCACAAAACCAAGGTATCGTCGCAGCAATTGAATTGGGACGCCAGAAACGTGCCCAACTAGAAACAACCATCGTCAAGTCCGCAGAAATGATCAACGATTCTGTCAAACTACGCGATGAAAAAATCGTCCAAGCCCTTCTAGACCAAGGCAAGGCCGCCCAGAAAGAAGTACAAGAATAATACAAAAGTTCCCTGTAATGTAGATTTGCAGGGGATTTTGGATTCTTCCTATATATTAGAGCCTCTAATTTATTTCATAAAAAATGTAGTCAAAAATGTAGTCATTAGATTGATTTTTATTGCAATGTACTGAAATTAACAAAAAGAAAAAACGCTTGAATCAGCGTTTTTCTTCTGTATTGATTCGTATTGAATGCTTACTTAACTTCTGTAAACACAACGTGTTTGCGAAGTTTTGGTGAGTATTTCTTCAATTGAAGACGGTCTGGAGTGTTACGTTTGTTTTTAGAAGTAAGGTACAAGCGTTCACCAGATTCTTTGTGTTCAAGTGTAATATTTACGCGCATGGTATCTCCCTTCTATTATTCAGCTGATGCAGCTTTAGCGATTTTACGTCCTTTGTAGTATCCTTTAAGTGATACACGGTGAGAACGTGAGTAATCTCCAGTAGTTTCGTCAAAGTTTACAGATGGAGCTGTTACTTTGTAGTGTGTACGACGTTTGTTTTTCTTCGCTTTTGAAGTGCGACGTGCAGGTACTGCCATTTTGATTTCTCCTTTAGGTATTTATATTCGATTCAATCTACTGATTTTCATCAACCATACTAGGATAACACATTTTTTTTGTAAAGTAAAGTTACTTGACAAAAAAAGATGAAAAAATTCTCCTGTCAGACCTAGCAGACAGGAGAAGGTGTTAAATATCAATCTCAAATGGTTCGTCAATGGTTTCTGATACGTATTTTCCGTCTTTCTTCCGTTGTTTGACACATTCTGTAAGGAGATATTCGATTTGCCCATTGACTGAACGAAAGTCATCTTCTGCCCATGAGGCGCGTGCAGCGTATAACTTTGTTGAGAGTCGAAGGGGGATCTGCTTTTTTTAGCTTCAACCATCTTTAGTAAAGACTTCCTGTGTTGACAATTGGTTGTGCATCATGATTGCCACAGAGGACGACTAGGAGATTGGAAACCATAGCAGCTTTTCGTTCTTCGTCAAGCTCCACCAATTCCCCTTCATTGATCCGTTCTAGTGCCATTTCAACCATTCCTACAGCACCATCTACAATCATCTTACGGGCATCAATAATGGTAGTAATTTCTGGAGCATAAGCTAGGTAAGTGATACGTGCTTCAAGGATTTCCTAAGCAGTCATTGTCATTTGATGATTTAGCTCCTAAAAAAGGAGATTTTGTGCTAACATCACCACTTTGTCCAAGTCGAGTGTGGTTTGCAGGGTTGACTGCTACGCTGAAGGGATTGACAAAGTAAAAGCCAGGTTCTTTGATGGTACCTGTATAGTTACCAAAGAGTGTCAGAACCATAGCCTCCTGAGGTTTGACAACTTTTAAACCAGCATGAGTTAGCGCTGCAATTACGATTAGTAAAGGTCCGATAATAATTCCAAAAATGTTTTCCGAACCAACACCCATTATAAATATAAAGATACCAAGTACGATTGTCAACTCAATGAGAATCAATGCTAATACACCATTTGGTTTTGAATTGATTAGTTTTTCAGTCATAAGAATGACCTCTGTTATTTGATATCTAAATGATATCATTTTGTTTTTAAAAATTAATAGAAAGTTGACAAATAATCACTAAAAAGTTTCAGCCCAATAATTACTTATAGGAAGTGAGATTATATTGTGCTGAAATACTCTTTTATTCTTATAACTTTTACACTATAATTGTAGTTAGAAAGGAAGAGAAATGTTTGATTATAGAGCACTAGTTATTTTGATGACTTTGATGGATCATTGTGAGCTATCATTATATGAATTATCTGTTAAGGTGAGCTTACCTATAAAGGAAGTCAAAGAAGGAATAGATTATTTAGTGCCTTATCTAGCTAATAAAGGGATAGTGCTGGATAAAAAACAAGGTCGCTATAGTTTATCAAATCGTACGAAGCAGTCTTTGACAGATATTATTAAGTCGGATGAATTGGTTTTACCAAAGTCGACTCGCTTAGCATTAATCTATCTTTACACTTTTTGCCGATTAGATTTTATATCGAATAATCATTACCAAGACTTTTTGAAAGTAAGTAAGAATACAACCTTATCTGATATTCAATCATTAAGAAAGATTATGTTAGATAATGATTTGGAGCTAGGGTACAGTAGAGCAAAAGGTTATACTTTACACGGTTCAGAGTGGAATAAGCACCGTTTAGCTTTTCAAATGGTTAGTGAGTTGCTGGAATCCTCCATAGGGATTTGGGGGTTGGATTATGTTTTATCCAGTTGGGGGTATTCATTAACTTATGATTTGATTGATCAGGTAGTTAAAGATTATTATGAAAAGCTACAGATAGTACCTATTGTTAATCAATTAAAAGTTTGCCTTTTCGGTTTAGTATTCATTATATGTAGGTATCAAAGGGATGTTGAAAGAGTATGTCTTTCAGAGACATTAGTATCTCCTATTATTCAAGATATAACGACTATTTTATTAGATACAGTAGTTGATTTGGGAATTATAGATACGGTATTTTCAGAGGATGATTATCGCTATGTCACAGTTTTATTATCAAGTTGCTTTGAAGGTGAAGTAGATGTTGCTCCGGTTTACTTTAATCAATTAACAGAGGCTATTATAAGTAGAATGGAAGATATTTCTTTGTTACATTTTAAACAAAGAGAAGTATTGAGAGAAAATCTTCGCCGCCACCTTATACCGGCTTACTATAGATTAAAGTTCGGCTTACCTAGCTCAAATGAATATGTGTTGCATGTTAAAGAACATTATCCTGATTTATTTGAACTAGTAAAAGATTCTTTGACTCCCTTGATGGACGCTATTGATAAGCCCATACCTGATAGTGAAACAGCATATTTTGTTATCCATTTTGGAGGATATTTAAAGAAAGCAGACAATTTGCCTCAAAAATGTTATAAAGCAGCAATTATCTGTCCTAATGGAATTAGTTCTTCATTGATGATAAAAGAGAATCTATTAGCATTATTCCCTCAAATTGAGTTTATAGGAACCTCAAAGATTGATGATTTATATGCGAAAACTAGTAGTGACTATGATATGGTTTTTTCTACTATAAAGGTGGATACAGAGAAGCCAAATTATCTAGTTTCTGTTATGATGACGGAAGAACAAACAACACAGTTAGTTGAATTGGTATCAAAAGATTTCCCAGATACAGGTTATCGAGATATTGAGCTTAATCAGATAATTAGCATAGTAAGACGATATAGTGTAATCACACAAGAATTAGAGTTAAAATTAGCATTAAAGAGGTATCTCTATCAAGAAATGAACAGAAAGGAAGTGTTACCATTGTTAGAAGAATTAATTACAAAAGAAACTTATCAGGTTAGTTCGGAAAAATTAGGATGGAAGGAGGCAATTCGTTTAGCAGCTAAACCGCTTTTGGATCAACATAAGATAACTGAGAACTACCCTGAGGCAATGATTCAAAAAGTAGAAGAGTTTGGGCCTTTTATTAATTTAGGGAAGGGAGTAGCAATTCCTCACGCTCGGCCAGATGAAGGTGTGAATGAAATAGGAATGTCAATGTTAGTTTTGGAAGAACCGATTTATTTATTGGATAATCCAGAACAGGAGGTAAGATTGTTGATTTGTATTGCAGCCATTGATAATGAGAGTCATTTAAAGGCTTTGTCACATTTAACAACAATTTTAAGAGATAAAAATCATGTTCAAACTTTAATATCATCAAAAAACTATGATGACATTGAAATGATAATTAAACAGGAGGATTAGATAATGTTAAGAATTGGTACAGCTTGTGGTTCAGGATTAGGTTCAAGTTTTATGGTACAGATGAATATTGAATCTGTATTGAGTGATTTGAATGTTTCAGATGTAGAAGTTGAACACTATGATTTAGGTGGAGCAGATCCAAATGCAGCTGATATTTGGATTGTGGGTCGTGATCTAGCTGATTCAGCTAGTCATCTTGGAGATGTTCGTATCTTAAATAGTATTATTGATATGGATGAACTACGAGAATTAATTACTAAACTTTGTGAAGAAAAAGGACTTATTTAGGAGGCTAGCGTCATGATGAAGTTCATATTGGATATTGTTAGTACACCAGCTATTTTAGTAGCTTTAATTGCAATCTTAGGATTAGTTCTTCAGAAGAAGAAATTACCTGATATTATTAAAGGTGGAATTAAGACCTTTGTTGGTTTCTTAGTTGTATCTGGTGGTGCAGGAATTGTACAAAATTCTTTGAATCCATTTGGTACCATGTTTGAACATGCTTTTCATTTATCTGGAGTTGTACCGAATAATGAAGCAATTGTAGCTGTAGCTTTAACCACATATGGCTCAGCTACTGCAATGATTATGTTTGCAGGTATGGTATTCAATATCTTAATTGCTCGTTTTACTCGATTCAAATATATCTTTTTAACAGGGCACCACACTCTATATATGGCGTGTATGATTGCGGTCATTTTATCAGTTGCTGGCTTTACAAGTTTGCCTCTTATCTTACTAGGTGGATTAGCGCTCGGTATTATTATGAGTATTTCCCCAGCATTTGTGCAAAAATATATGGTTCAATTAACTGGAAATGACAAGGTGGCTTTAGGTCATTTCAGTTCTTTGGGATATTGGTTGAGTGGTTTTACTGGTAGCCTTATCGGTGACAAATCAAAATCAACAGAGGACATTAAATTCCCAAAGAGTTTAGCTTTTTTACGTGATAGTACTGTTAGTATTACTTTATCTATGGCAGTTATTTACATTATTGTAGCTATCTTTGCAGGGTCAGAATATATAGAAAAAGAAATCAGTAATGGTACAAGTGGTCTAGTTTATGCTTTACAATTAGCAGGTCAATTTGCAGCAGGTGTATTTGTTATTTTAGCAGGTGTTCGCCTTATTTTGGGTGAAATTGTTCCAGCCTTTAAAGGTATTTCAGAGCGTCTTGTACCTAATTCAAAACCTGCTTTGGATTGTCCGATTGTTTATACTTATGCACCTAATGCAGTCCTAATTGGATTTATCTCTAGTTTTGTTGGTGGTTTAGTAAGTATGGCAATTATGATTGCTTCAGGAACGGTTGTCATCTTACCAGGCGTTGTGCCTCATTTCTTCTGTGGAGCGACTGCAGGTGTCATTGGGAATGCATCTGGTGGTGTTCGTGGAGCCACTATTGGAGCATTTTTACAAGGTATTTTAATTAGTTTTCTTCCAGTCTTTTTAATGCCAGTTTTGGGAGGACTTGGTTTCCAAGGGTCAACTTTCTCAGATGCAGATTTTGGTCTATCAGGAATTATTTTAGGAATGTTGAATCAATTTGGCTCACAAGCAGGCATTGTTATTGGTCTTGTTCTTATTCTAGCAGTTATGTTTGGAGTATCCTTTATTAAAAAGCCATCTGCAAAGGAGGAATAAGGGATGATTTTAAGTGAAAATAGAGAAGATGAGTTAAGAAAATTTGCAACAAAAATCCGATTAAATACTCTTAGAACATTGAATCATCTTGGATTCGGCCATTATGGAGGGAGTCTGTCTATAGTAGAAGTTTTAGCAGTGCTTTATGGTGAAATAATGCCGATGACTCCAGAAATATTTGCGTCACGAGATAGAGATTATTTTGTTTTATCCAAGGGACATGCTGGACCAGCTTTGTACAGCACACTCTATTTGAATGGTTTCTTTGACAAAGAATTCTTACATTCTTTAAATACAAATGGAACCAAATTACCGTCTCATCCTGATAGAAATCTAACGCCGGGCATAGATATGACAACTGGCTCTTTAGGACAGGGAATTAGTGTTGCAACCGGACTTGCATATGGTCAGAGAATAAGAAAAAGTCCCTTTTATACCTATGCTATTGTTGGAGATGGTGAGTTAAATGAGGGACAATGTTGGGAGGCTATACAGTTTGCTTCTCATCAACAGTTATCTAATTTAATTGTATTTGTAGACGATAACAAAAAACAATTAGATGGTTTTACAAAGGATATTTGTAATCCAGGTGATTTTGTAGAAAAATTCTCAGCATTTGGGTTTGAATCCATTAGGGTCAATGGTTCAGATATTAGAGAAATTTATGAAGGGATTATCCAATTAAAACAGTCAAATAATTCATCCCCTAAGTGTATTGTATTAGACACTATTAAAGGTCAAGGAGTTCGAGAGCTGGAAGAAATGAAATCCAATCATCATCTTCGCCCTACTGTAGAGGAGAGACAAATGTTAACTTCAGTTGTAGAAAGATTAAGTCAGGAATTGGAGGAAACAGAATGATGAGAAGTACGAAAGAATTACGACATGTGTATAGAGATTTCCTTCTAGAAGCTAACCAAAGTTATTCTGATATAGTAGTTTTAGAAGCAGACTTGTCAAGTTCGATGGCTACTAATAATCTTGAAAAGGACTTTGGAGACCGTTATGTGAATGTTGGGATCATGGAAGCAGAAATGGTCGGGCTTGCAGCAGGTTTATCTATTCAGGGGTTTAGACCTTATCTTCATACATTTGGCCCTTTTGCTTCACGAAGAGTATTTGATCAATTATTTATTTCTCTTGGGTACGCACAATTGGATGCCACTGTGATTGGCTCAGATGCAGGAGTAACGGCAGAGATGAATGGTGGAACACATATGCCATTTGAAGAAATTGGATTGTTACGTTTAATTCCTAAATCAATCATTTTTGAAGCAACTGATGATATCCAATTTCGTGAAATCTTGAACCAGACATTAGAATTAAAAGGACTAAAATATATTCGAACAATTCGAAAAGCTCCAGAGGCTGTATATCAAGGTGGAGAAGATTTTTCTAAAGGCTACATTGAGTTAAGACACGGTGAAGATGTTGTAATAGTTGCTTCTGGCATAATGGTTGCTCCAAGTATTCGAGTTGCGGATGAACTGTCTAAATTAGGTTATTCAGTAGGTGTGATAGATTTATTTAGAATCAAACCGATACCAGAACAGATAAAAACAATGTTAAGCGGAAAAACTATATTTACTGTAGAAAACCACAATCAGATAGGTGGAATTGGCAGTGCTTTATGTGAATTATTCTCTGATGATGGAATAACAAAAATTCATCGGATGGGTGTTCAAGAAAGATTCGGTCAAGTAGGGAAAATGGATTATCTTCTTAATGAGTATGGTTTGAGTGAATCGAATATAAAAGAGAAAGTTTTAGCGTTTTATAATGCAAGATAGATGTTAAATACACTTATCTGAAAGAACTTCTGTAAAAATTACATTACGTTATTTAAAGCGAGCGGATTAAAAGCATATTCTGGTAATCAGAAAGTGCCCTGATCCGCTTTGTTGTTTTTAATTTAAAATGTTTATATGTGTATAGAATTTTCTGAAAATTCAAGAATTTTCTTCTGTTCATTGCTTTTAAAATGTGCTATAATAGTAAAAACTGAAATGGGAGGGAACAAATGACTGAATTAGATAAACGTCACCGCAGTAGCATTTATGACAGCATGGTAAAATCACCAAACCGTGCCATGCTTCGTGCGACTGGTATGACAGATAAGGACTTTGAAACACCGATTGTGGGAGTGATTTCGACTTGGGCGGAAAATACACCATGTAACATCCACTTGCATGATTTTGGGAAATTGGCTAAAGAAGGTGTCAAATCGGCAGGTGCTTGGCCTGTGCAGTTTGGGACTATCACTGTAGCGGACGGGATTGCCATGGGAACGCCTGGTATGCGTTTCTCTTTGACATCTCGTGATATTATTGCGGACTCAATCGAGGCAGCTATGGGAGGCCACAATGTGGATGCCTTTGTTGCTATCGGTGGCTGTGATAAGAACATGCCGGGTTCTATGATTGCTATTGCAAATATGGATATTCCAGCTATTTTCGCTTATGGTGGAACCATTGCACCGGGAAATCTTGATGGCAAAGACATCGACTTGGTTTCTGTTTTTGAGGGTATCGGAAAATGGAACCACGGTGACATGACAGCTGAGGACGTGAAACGTCTTGAATGTAATGCCTGCCCTGGCCCTGGTGGCTGTGGTGGTATGTATACAGCTAATACCATGGCGACTGCTATCGAAGTTCTCGGTATGAGTTTGCCAGGATCTTCCTCTCACCCAGCTGAATCAGCTGACAAGAAAGAAGATATCGAAGCAGCAGGACGTGCTGTTGTTAAGATGTTGGAGCTTGGTCTCAAACCATCAGATATCTTGACTCGTGAAGCCTTTGAAGATGCTATCACTGTAACTATGGCTCTCGGTGGTTCTACAAATGCCACTCTTCACTTGCTTGCCATTGCCCATGCTGCCAATGTTGACTTGTCACTTGAGGACTTCAATACGATCCAAGAACGTGTGCCTCACTTGGCCGACTTGAAACCATCTGGTCAGTATGTCTTCCAAGACCTCTACGAAGTCGGTGGTGTGCCTGCGGTTATGAGATATCTCTTGGCAAATGGTTTCCTTCATGGAGACCGCATTACATGTACTGGTAAGACTGTTGCTGAGAACTTAGCTGACTTTGCAGATCTTACACCAGGTCAAAAAGTCATCATGCCACTTGAAAATCCAAAACGTGCAGATGGTCCGCTTATCATCTTGAACGGGAACCTTGCACCAGACGGTGCGGTTGCCAAGGTATCAGGTGTTAAAGTCCGTCGTCACGTTGGTCCAGCTAAGGTCTTTGACTCAGAAGAAGATGCTATTCAGGCCGTTCTGACAGATGAAATCGTTGATGGCGATGTAGTCGTTGTTCGTTTCGTTGGACCTAAGGGTGGTCCTGGTATGCCTGAGATGCTCTCACTTTCATCAATGATTGTTGGTAAAGGTCAAGGAGACAAGGTTGCCCTCTTGACGGATGGGCGTTTCTCTGGTGGTACTTATGGTCTGGTTGTTGGACATATCGCCCCTGAAGCTCAGGATGGTGGACCAATTGCCTACCTTCGTACAGGTGATATCGTTACGGTTGACCAAGATACCAAAGAAATTTCCATGGCCGTATCCGAAGAAGAACTTGAAAAACGCAAGGCAGAAACAACCTTGCCACCACTTTACAGCCGTGGTGTCCTCGGTAAATATGCCCATATCGTATCATCTGCTTCACGCGGAGCCGTGACAGACTTCTGGAATATGGACAAGTCAGGTAAAAAATAAACTCATACTCTTCGAAAATCTCTTCAAACCACGTCAACGTCGCCTTGCCGTAGGTATGGTTACTGACTTCGTCAGTTCTATCTACAACCTCAAAACACTGTTTTGAGCAGCCTGCGGCTAGTTTCCTAGTTTGCTCTTTGATTTTCATTGAGTATTAAAAAGCAAGCCAACTTTGGCTTGCTTCTTTTCATCTTCAAAAGTAATTTACCTGCTTAACGAGGTGGCAGTCCAAGGGCAATGCGGCCGTAGCGACTGATTCGTGTAATCTTCCAGGCAGGCGACCAGGTAACTTCAACCTTGACATCTTCGATACCCTCGATTTGTTTCAGACCTGCGACGATTTCGATAGGCAGGCTTTCGGCGCAATCACAGGCGGTGTCGGTGAAGGTCATGACAATCTTACAGAGCCCTGTTTCATCCAGATTGATTTCATAAATCAGCCCTAGATTGTAAACATCCAATTCCACATCTGTATCAAAAACCTTCTCTAGTTTTTCGATAATTTGGTCTTGCAAGGCCAAAGCACGGTCATTGATTTTGATATCCTCTCTCATTACAGTCCCTCCACGTGATAAATATCCTCTATTTTCTCATAATTCTGACAATTTGGCAAGTTTTTGATGAATTTTCTGAAAAATATGATAAAATGAAGAAAATACTGAATTAAGGGGAAGTCTATGGAGCAGATTGGAAAAGTCTTTAGACAATTACGAGAGTCAAGAAATATCTCGCTGAGACAAGCAACTGGGGGACAATTTTCGCCGTCTATGTTATCTCGCTTTGAAACAGGTCAGAGTGAGCTTTCGGTGGAAAAGTTTCTATTTACCCTAGAAAATATATCTGCTAGTGTAGAGGAAATTCTCTTTCTGGCGAGAGGTTTTCAGTATGATACAGATTCTGAGTTGAGAAAAGAAATCATAGATGTCTTGGATCCAAAGAATATAGCTCCGCTTGAGGACTTGTATCGCAAGGAGTATCAAAAGCATGCCCATTCTCAAAACAAACAGAAACATATTCTAAATGCCATTATTATCAAGTCTTATATGAAGAGCATGGATGAAAGGGTAGAGTTAACAGCAGAGGAAGGGAAAGTCCTTCATGATTATTTGTTTTCTACCGAGATTTGGGGAATCTATGAACTCAATTTATTTTCAGTCAGTTCACCATTTCTATCTGTTTCTCTTTTTACTAGATATGTACGAGAAATGGTACGTAAATCTGATTTTCTAATGGAAGTGTCTGGCAATCGAAACCTGTTTCACACTATACTATTGAATGGCTTTTTAGCTAGCATTGAGTGTGAAGAATTTACCAATGCCTCTTATTTTAAACGTGTTATCAAAGAGCATTTCTACAATGAAAATGAAACCTATTTCCGAATTGTCTATTTGTGGGCGGAAGGTCTCCTTGATAGCAAGCAAGGTAGAGTCAAGGAAGGCCAGAAAAAGATGGAAGATGCTGTCCATATTTTTGAGATGCTTGGCTGTAATAAATCTGCCGAATACTATAGAAATACGACCGATTGTTGAATATCTGCAAACTAAGAAAATAATTTAAAATTTGAAGCAATAGAACTGTTGGGCTCTCTCGTGTCACTGGAGAAATTCTATCGTTTCTTTTTGTTCATTTTATTTGTTGCATATATTCAAAATTTTTCCTCTAAAATTTCTAAGTGCTATACTATAGTCATACTTCACATAAAACTTCGAACAAGAAGGGAGATTACCTATGAAACTATTGTTTAGAAATCAAGCTTATCGACTCTTGACTTTGTCACGCTTCTTCAATGCTTTTGGTGCTTCGATTTTTAACCTGGTATTTATCGTTTATGCATCGACCTTGCCACAAGCCTCTTTTGCTGTTGCTATGGCGAATATTGTCATGATTCTTCCGACTCTCTTTACAGTTTTTGTAGGGATTCGGGCAGATTACACGAGGGACAAGGTCAAATGGATGGTCTATAGCGGTTTGTTTCAGGCGGTTTTATTTTTTCTAGCAGCCCTAGTTGTTCAGCAAGCTAGTCTCTTTGCCTTTTCTAGCCTGTGTTTGATCAATGTCATTAGTGATGTCATCAGTGATTTTGCAGGTGGCTTGCGTATGCCTCTTATTAAGGAAAAAGTAGCTGAAGATGATTTGATGGAGGCTTACTCTTTTTCCCAGTTCATTACCTATATTTCAGCTATTGGTGGTCAAGCTTTTGGAGTCTGGCTCTTAGGGCTATCGGTCAACAATTTTTCCCTCGTTGCGGGAATCAATGCCTGTTTCTTCCTAGTATCAGCCGTCATCCTCTTTTTAGGAAAAAGCAAATTGAGCCTGTCAATTTCATCTCCTGATGGTGAATCACTAAAAAATGAGAAGCTTTCTATCAAAGACCAGTTCCTAACAATTTACCGAAATTTACGTCTCGTTTTTCTTAAAGGTGGACAGAAAAACTTTGGTTTCATGATCTTTGCTGTCTTGCTTATCAATGCCTTGGGTGGCGCTTTAGGAAGCATCTATAACATCTTCTTTTTGAGCCATTCTCTTTTGGACTTTTCTTACACAGAGGCATTATTTATCAGTCAAGTCTGTGCTTTGTTAGCAATCATCATCAGTAGCCTTACGGGCAATGATTTTTTTGGGAAGCAGTCCTTGCCTAGATTGATGATGTGGGTGACCGTAGGACTCAGTCTAGTTGGTCTAGCTAATTTATTCAATCAAGTCGTACTTGGTTTACTATTTCTCTGTTCAACTCTGTATGTGTCTGGTAAAGTTCAACCAAAGATTAGTGCCATGCTCCTGAAAAATCTAGCTCCAGAGGTTCTAGCTCGTACCAGTAATTTTTTAGGTTTATTGTTTACCTTATCCATACCTGTGGGAACAGCTTGTTTTTCACTTATAGCTGTATGGAATATACAGTTGACTTGGATGCTATTTGTTGGTCTTTCCTTGCTAGCTATTCTTTTGACAGTTATTAATCTCAAAAATGATATCTAAATCCTAATTTTTTTCTTACTGTTTTAATCCCTCTATTTATGGTAAAATAAGACTATTAAGTTTAAAGAGGATTCCCTATGAAATTACAAAAACCAAAAGGAACGCAGGATATTTTACCTGCTGAGTCTGCCAAGTGGCAGTACGTTGAGGGCTTTGCCCGTGAAATTTTCAAGCGCTATAACTATGCAGAAGTGCGCACGCCTATTTTTGAGCATTACGAGGTTATCAGCCGTTCTGTCGGAGATACAACGGATATCGTAACCAAGGAAATGTATGACTTTTATGACAAGGGTGATCGCCATATTACTCTCCGTCCAGAAGGAACAGCGCCCGTTGTCCGTTCCTACGTGGAAAATAAACTCTTCGCCCCAGAAGTACAAAAGCCAAGTAAGTTCTACTACATGGGCCCTATGTTCCGCTATGAGCGTCCACAGGCAGGGCGTTTGCGCCAGTTCCACCAGATTGGTGTTGAGTGTTTTGGCTCTAGCAATCCAGCTACCGATGTGGAAACCATCGCTATGGCAGCTCATTTCTTGAAAGAAATCGGCATCCAAGGTGTCAAATTGCACCTCAACACTCTTGGAAATCCTGAGAGTCGTGCGGCCTACCGTCAAGCCTTGATTGACTATTTGACACCGCTCAAGGAGACCTTGTCTAAGGATAGCCAACGTCGTTTGGAGGAAAATCCTCTCCGTGTCTTGGACTCTAAGGAAAAAGAAGACAAGGTGGCAGTAGAGAATGCACCGTCTATCTTGGATTTCCTTGATGAAGAAAGCCAAGCTCATTTTGATGCTGTGCGTCAGATGTTGGAAAATCTTGGAGTAGACTATATCATCGATACCAATATGGTGCGTGGTCTGGACTACTACAACCACACGATTTTTGAATTCATCACTGAGATCGAGGGCAATGAATTGACCGTCTGTGCAGGAGGTCGCTACGATGGCTTGGTTGCTTACTTTGGTGGTCCTGAAACTGCTGGATTTGGTTTTGGACTTGGTGTAGAGCGCCTGCTTCTCATTCTTGAAAAGCAAGGTGTGGCCCTCCCTATCGAAAACGCCCTAGATGTCTATATCGCAGTCTTGGGCGAAGGGGCAAATGTCAAGGCCTTGGAGTTGGTACAGGCTCTTCGTCAACAAGGTTTCAAAGCAGAGCGTGATTACCTCAACCGTAAACTCAAAGCTCAGTTCAAGTCAGCCGATGTCTTTGCGGCTAAGACTCTCATCACCCTAGGAGAGAGCGAAGTCGAAAGCGGACAAGTAACGGTTAAGAACAACCAAACTCGAGAAGAAGTGCAGGTGTCACTTGAGACAATCAGCCAAAACTTCTCAGAAATCTTTGAAAAATTAGGCTTTTAATAGTATTTAAAACTGGTCAGGAATCTACTCCTGACCTTTTTCTTTTTCAAAATGACAAAAATCATAAACTTTTTGACAAATATACTTGTCAAAAAGAAAAAGATGTGTTACAATGTAAGCAAGTTAAGAGAAAAGGAGAAAGGAATGCTTAAAAATCGTCTAAAAGAGCTTCGGGCTCGCGATGGTCTCAATCAAACCGAACTAGCTAAGCTAGCAGGGGTTTCAAGGCAGACCATTAGTCTATTAGAACGGGATGAATACACCCCGTCCATTATCATTGCCCTGAAAATATCTCAGATTTTCAACGAAACAGTCGAATCGGTATTTCGCTTGGAGGAGGATGAGTGATGAACAAGTATAAAGTGATCTATTATGTAGTTGTCGCAGCTCTATTAGTCAGCGTATTTCTATTGATTGGGATAGACTTAGGCTGGTTTAGTCACTATCAAAGTAACCAATTTGTTGGGGCCTATTTTGCCCTCATCCCAGTAATTGACTGGATTGAAAAGAAAGCAAACAATTTAGCAAGTGAAAAAGGAGAATGAATATGAAAGAGTTTTTAGCAGGTTTTCAAGTAGATACTGAGAACAAAGAACTTGCAGGTGTCTGTGCAGGTTTAGGAAATTATTTTAATATCAAGACTAACGTCATCCGTTTAGTAGCAATTTTGCTGTTTCTTTCGTCAACAGAGTTTGGGATTTTAACAGTCATCCTATATGCTTATCTAGCAGGCTGGCTTGGGAGAGATCCTTTAGGAGAAGGGGCGAAAAAAGCAAGAAACCAAGCTATTCTCTTGTTTGCTGTTTGTTTGATTTTAGTATCACTTGGAACAGAGGGTTTGGCAGCAATTTATGAATCAGGTAAAGCCTTTGGTCAGTGGTTAGTTGGATTGGTTTAGAAAGAGGTTGAATATGAAAAAGAAACGTGGATTGTTATTTTTAATGTCTATTGTCTTGGGAGGTTTCTTGGGCATGTTTGTAGGGATGTTTAAGGCACGTGCTGAATCCCACGCAATTATGTTAGATGTAAAAATTTTGATACCATGGATATCAGCTATTTGTTTAGTATTAGGTTTCATTAGCATTTTTTTGACTTTCAATTTCCTAAAGAAAAGCAGAAAATTTCACTCCTTGTATCAAGAGGAAATGGATGATGATCTGAATGAAACCTATTATGTGCAGATGTATCGGAATCTCGAGTTTGGAACTATTGCTTTTAATAGTGCAAGCGTAGCGATTTTATTGGCTCTCTTCATTTCAGGAAGTGAAGTAATTGTACTCGATATAAGCCATATAACCTTATCCCTTTCCTTTTTGGGATTAGTGTTGGTTTTCAATGCTCAAAATTATCTTTTTAAGACTATTGCGATTGTTCGTCAGTTTGGTTTGGTGTTTTTCTCTACACCAAAGGATATCTTGGAGCATTTCGATTCTTATGATGAAGGGGAGCGCAAGGCTAATTTGGAACAGAGTTTTCGGATTTTATTCCAATTAAATAACTATGTCTTGCCAGCTTTGTACTTTCTGATTGCTCTCTTTTCTTTACTGACAGGAGAGATTCAGTTACTAGCCTTCTTGCTTGTAGGAGCAATCCATGTTTATATCAATGTGATGCAGTTGCCTATGGTGAAACGTTATTTTAAATAGGAGACCTTTATGAAATTACTTAAAAACCTCGGCTGGTTTCTTCTAGCCCTTCTATCCTTTTTCTTTATCTATAGCTTCATTCAGGGGCTCGCGACTGCTTCGCTTGCCTTAGGCGCTTCCCCCTATGCTGTTACCTTGCTCTATGTGGCCTTGGCTGGAGTATACGTGTACGGCATTTACAAATGGTATCAGAAAGCTCCTGTTCATATTGAGAAGAGTGGCTTTAACCGATTTATTTGGCTCCCTGCCTTGGTTTGGTTCTTATCTCTGGTTGTCCAGTTTTTCTTGCCAGATGATCCTTCAGTAAATCAACAAATAGCGACAGACTTGACCTTGTCTCAACCACTTTTCTCATTCTTTGCTGTCGTTATTTTTGCTCCTTTGACGGAAGAACTCCTCTTTAGAGGAATGCTGGCACGCTATCTCTTCCCTAAGCAGGACAAGAGCAAACAGGTTCTGTTTCTTCTGGTATCCAGTGTTTTGTTTGCTTTGATTCATTTCCCAGGTGATGTGCAACAATTTTTAGTTTATACTAGTCTTGGTTTTAGCTTGGGCTTGGCTTATATTAGCAGAAAAGGTCTGGTCTACAGTATTTCTCTCCACGCTTTGAATAATTTAGTCAGCTTTTTGATGATTCTCATGCTATAATAGAGTCAGGAGGTCACATGAAACGAGTAATTTTATTAGCAGTGATTCAAGCAGTTGTTCTATTTTTCATCATTGGAGCGTTAGCTTATGCCTTTAAGGGCGATTTCTTCTACAACTATCTAGCAGTTGTCTTTGCCCCTATTGCAGGTGTCTTGCGCTTTGGGACAGCTTACACAACGGAGATTGTCTTGCCTCGAAAGGCAGCTGAAATTGCTGAAAAACGTAAAGCAGGCAAAAATTCAAAATAAAAGAGTCCGGTGAACTTCATCGGATTTTTGTATTGGCGTCAATTTTTAGAGTCTTCACTTGATTTTTAAAGACTGTCAAACTTTTCTGCTGATTTTCATGAAGAGCCTGCGCTTTTATGGTAAAATAGTAACAGAATAAAAGAGGAGAGAAACAATGAAACGTAGTATGTATGCTGGTCGTGTTCGTGAGGAACACATCGGACAAGAAATTACTTTGAAAGGATGGGTTGGCCGTCGTCGTGACCTTGGTGGTTTGATCTTTATCGACCTTCGTGACCGTGAAGGAATCATGCAGTTGGTTATCAACCCTGAAAAAGTATCTGCAGAGGTTATGGCAACAGCTGAAAGCCTTCGTAGCGAATTTGTTATCGAGGTGACTGGTCAGGTCGCTGCGCGTGAGCAAGCCAATGATAAGTTGCTAACTGGTGCAGTTGAGTTAAACGTGACAGCTCTGACAGTGCTTAATACAGCTAAGACAACCCCATTTGAGATTAAGGATGGTATTGAGGCTAATGACGATACACGTTTGCGTTACCGTTACCTTGACCTTCGTCGTCCAGAAATGTTGGAAAATCTTAAACTTCGTGCTAAGGTGACCCACTCTATCCGCAACTACTTGGATGAGTTGGAGTTTATCGACGTGGAGACACCATTCCTTTCTAAGTCAACTCCTGAAGGGGCGCGTGACTACTTGGTGCCATCTCGTGTTAATAAAGGGCATTTTTACGCGCTTCCTCAAAGTCCACAAATCACGAAACAGCTCTTGATGAATGCTGGTTTTGACCGTTACTACCAAATCGTTAAATGTTTCCGTGACGAGGACTTGCGTGGTGATCGCCAGCCTGAGTTTACCCAGGTCGACTTGGAAACGTCCTTCCTTACTGAGCAAGAAATCCAAGATATCACAGAAGGTTTGATTGCGCGTGTCATGAAGGAAACAAAAGGTATCGAAGTAACACTACCATTCCCTCGTATGAAGTACGACGATGCTATGGCTCTTTACGGTTCTGACAAGCCAGATACTCGTTTTGACATGTTGCTTCAGGACTTGACAGAAGTGGTCAAAGGTGTAGACTTTAAAGTCTTTTCAGAAGCACCTGCTGTAAAAGCAATTGTGGTCAAAGGAGCTGCGGACAACTATTCACGTAAAGACATCGACAAGATGACTGAAGTAGCCAAGCAGTATGGTGCCAAAGGTCTTGCTTGGGTCAAGGTGGTTGATGGAGAATTAAACGGACCAGTTGCCAAGTTCTTGACGGACATCCAAGCAGAATTGACAACAGCGCTTGCTCTTGGAGAGAAGGACTTAGTTCTCTTTGTGGCGGATACGCTTGAAGTGGCAAATGCAACTCTTGGTGCCCTTCGTGGACGTATTGCCAAAGAGCTTGGCTTGATTGATAACGATAAATTCAACTTCCTTTGGGTGGTTGACTGGCCAATGTTTGAATGGTCTGAAGAAGAAGGCCGCTACATGAGTGCCCACCATCCATTTACCCTTCCACAGGAAGAAACAGCTCACGAATTAGAAGGTGATTTGGCTAAGGTTCGTGCCATTGCTTACGATATCGTCTTGAACGGTTATGAGCTTGGTGGTGGTAGCCTTCGTATCAACCAAAAAGACCTTCAAGAACGCATGTTCAAGGCTCTTGGTTTCTCAGCTGAAGAAGCAAATGACCAGTTTGGCTTCCTTCTTGAAGCCATGGACTATGGTTTCCCACCACATGGTGGTTTGGCTATCGGGCTTGACCGCTTTGTTATGTTGCTTGCTGGAGAAGAAAATATCCGTGAAGTCATTGCCTTTCCTAAGAACAACAAGGCAACTGACCCAATGACACAAGCTCCTTCAACAGTAGCTCTCAAACAACTAGAGGAACTCAGCTTACAAGTAGAAGAAGATGAAACAAGCAAAACGAATTAAGCGGTGGCGCTATTATCTGCGCCGCTTTGCTCATCAGATAAAAATTTTACGTGTCTTACAAAGCATCTCTCGCGAAAAATATGATGAGAAGATTTCGGCCTCTCTGGTCTATGGTTTTTTATCAGCAGTAGCGGTCAATTTCTTTTTCCAACCAGGGCATGTGTATTCGAGTGGTGCAACAGGTCTGGCACAGATTATCTCTGCCTTGAGTAATCACTGGTTTGGTTTTCACATTCCGATTTCGCTGACCTTCTACGCCATTAATTTTCCTTTGATGGTCTTGGCTTGGTATCAGATTGGGCATAAGTTCACGGTCTTTACCTTTATAACGGTTTCCATGAGTTCCTTCTTTATCCAGTTTGTCCCTGTGGCGACCTTGACGGAGGATCCTATTATCAATGCCCTTTTTGGGGGCGTTGTCATGGGCTTGGGGATTGGTTTTGCTCTTCGAAACAATATCTCAAGTGGTGGGACGGATATCGTCAGCCTGACCATTCGCAAGAAAACGGGTAAGAATGTTGGTAGTATTTCTTTCTTGGTAAATGGGACTATCATGCTGATAGCAGGTTTGACCTTTGGTTGGAAATACGCTCTCTACTCTATGATTACCATCTTTGTCTCTAGCCGTGTGACAGATGCTGTCTTTACCAAGCAAAAACGGATGCAGGCCATGATTGTGACCAATCATCCAGACAAGGTAATTGAAAAAATCCATAAAAAATTGCACCGCGGAGCAACCATGATCCACGATGCAGAAGGAACCTATAATCACGAAAGAAAGGCAGTTTTAATCACTGTCATTACACGTGCAGAGTTTAATGAATTTAAACAGATTATGAAACAGGTGGATCCAGGTGCCTTTGTCTCTGTATCTGAGAATGTTCATATTCTGGGACGATTCGTTGAAACAGAAAATTAGTAACTAAAAAACCAGCGCGAGCTGGTTTTTATTTTTCAATAATTTTGTGGGCAATTAACTGACGGTAACAAATTTGCTTATTGCTTTTAGCATCGTTGATAATTTGGAGGATGGTTTCAAGGGAAACACGACCAAGTTCTAGGCTATTGATATCAACATAGGCCGCCAAGTTGAGCTTGGGATTGACTGAGTCGAAACTGAGAACAGGGACATCCAGTTGGTGCTTAGCGATATAGTCACAGACCCCCTCAGCTAGGAGACTATCGGTTGTAATGATAGCATCAATCTGTGGGTCATGCTGAAAGAGGAGTTGGCTAAACTGATACCCTTTTTCTTCTAGAAATTCATTTGCAAAGTAGGTCAGATTGTCATCAAGAGGCAGTTGGTATTGTTTGAGTGCTGACTCATAGCCTGTTAAACGGTCTTGCGTTACGAAGAGTCGCTTAGTCCCTCCAATGAAGGCAATTCGTTTGCAGCCTTTTTTGATAAAATATTCGGTTGCATCAAAACCAGCTTGGACATTGTCATTATCTACAAGAGGGATAAAGGGTGAAATGGATTTTCCTAGGATGAGGAAGGGGAACTGCTCATCAGCGACCAGCTTGACCAAGGGATCCTCCTCTTCGGCATAAAGGAAAATCAAACCATCTACACGCTTACCATAGACCATCTGAGAAATAGCTTTAAGTCTCTCTTTTTCATCTTTACCTGTTGCAATCTGAATAGCGTAGTGGTTTTCAGATGCGACTTGTGCGATACCACGGAGGACTGATGGGAAGAAAGGATTTTGATAGAAGGCGTCTGAATCGTCAGGAAGGACCAAGCCGATAACTTGGGTATAACTGCTTACCAAGCTACGAGCATTGAGGTTGGGGTGATAATTGAGCTCCTTCATAGCCTTGCGAACGCGTTTTTTTGTTTCGTCGCTAATGGTTGATTTGTTTTGAATAACACGGGTTACGGTTGAAGGCGAAACACCAGCAGCCTTGGCCACGTCTTTAATCGTAACGGGCATAAAAATCTCCTATTTATGGTAATCTGGATCACGAAAATGCGTTTTATAAAAGATAGTGACCAGATACAGAACAAAAAGAATGTTTTGTACAGTGATGAGAGTTGTCATATTTTGGCCAAATAGTCCCAAAATAAGCGTAATCAGGGTTGGTAATCCTAAACAGTTCAAGATAAAATGGTAGCACTCTTTAAAGGTCCTAAATGAAAAGAGGCGTGATTTTTTGGTGATATAAAGGAGAAGACTCGCTCCTAGAGAGACGATAAAGAAATTCAAACCAAAGAGGAAGCTAGCACCGAGAACTAGGAAGAGGCTGATATAGACACGATTCTGCTGATACCAGTCTTTAGAAATCGCTTGTGTTAAGCTGTCCTTGCTTTTGAAACTCTCAGTCTCAATCGCTCGGTAAGAGATACGGGTCAATTCCTTGCTTTCCTTGCTGATGACGAGCTCATTCGTATCGAAATGCAGTTGCAAGTCCTTAGGTAATTCCTTACTTTGACTTGGACCGATCACGATAGAAGGGGCTTGACTAGCTGTTCCAGTATAAGTTAATTTGCCATCAACAATTGTAGCGTGTTCAGAGAGATCCTGTACAACCTTATCTGTCAATGGTTCATAGACATTATCGATAAAGGTTTCTAGCGGATAAGTCTCCTGGGAGCTGTTTTGGATGGCAATAGGTACCATAGATAAGCTGATAAGGAAGATACTGGTAAAGAGAAGCTGAAACCAGTTGAGCCCGAAACGTTTGGACAGGGGCTTACGAAATCCCCAAATACTTGAAAAATATGAAAATGGATATGGAAGCATTTGTATCTTTCTAAAAGGTGTTTTCTATATGAGTATTATTATATAGAGAAATGTGCTTTATTTCAAGTCTAGGAGACAAATTGCTTGCTACAAGGATATTATTTACAGTAGCAATCGCTAATACTCAATGAAAATCAAAGAGCAAACTAGGAAGCTAGCCGCAGGTTGCTCAAAACAGTGTTTTGAGGTTGCAGATGGAAGCTGACGTGGTTTGAAGAGGTTTTCGAAGAGTATAAAATGAAAAAGGGTGGCGGGGATATATTATCCCTTGTCGCCACCACTTGTAAGTCCTGAAACAAAGTTCTTTTGTAGGAAGAAGAAGAGAATACAGATTGGAAGGGCGATGAGGATAGCACCTGCTGAGAAGTAGGCAATCTTCAAGTTTTTCACATTGCTAACGAAGGTTTGGAGACCTACGGCAACAGTAAAGTATTCTTTCTCACGAAGCAAGAAACTAGAAAGGATATAGTCTCCGAAAGGTCCCATGAAGGCCCAGAGAGCTTGTACGGCAACCATTGGGCGAACAAGAGGAAGAACAATTTGCCAGAAGCGGCGGAAGTGTCCTGCACCGTCTAGTTTTGCAGATTCGTCTAGAGACATTGGCACTGTATCGAAGTAGCCTTTCATGAGCCAAGCATTCATCGGGATACCACCACCAACGTAGAGGAAGATGAGGAACCAGCTGTGGTTAAGGGCGTTCAACATAAGCGCCATAACGAAGAAGGCTGTCAAAGCGGCCATGGTTGGCACCATTTGGATAATCAAGAAGAAAACCAAACTTTGTTTACGAGCCAAGAAGTTGTAACGGCTGTAGGCATAACCAGCAAGTACGATGATACTTGTTTGAACAGCCATTGTAATCAAGGCGATAATCAAAGTGTTGAGGTACCAAGTGCCGTACAAGGTTTCAGTGAAGAGCCCTTGGAAGTTGGCAAAGCTAAAGTCGACGTTAGCATCTAGTTTAAAAGCTACGACGTTACCAGTCTTGAAGGCTGACATAATAGTAATCAAAAGTGGATAGATAATCACGATTGATAGACCAATCAAGTAGAGGTAAGTGAGGGTTTGAGTCAGTCTACGTTTGAGTTTGATTGAGTTATTCATCTTAGACGTCCTCCATATCAAATGCGTGTAGTTTCTTGAATGCGATCATAGAGATTGAGATGACAATGATAGAGATAATCAAGGTAACAGCTGCCGCCATTGAGTATTGAGGAGATGTACCTGTTGTCAAACGGTAAATCCATGAGATCAAGATATCGGTTGAACCAGCTCCACCACCGACACTACCAGGTCCTCCACCGTTGAAGAGGTACATGATAGAGAAGTTGTTAAAGTTGAAGGTGTATTGGCTGATCAATGTTGGAGCTGCAACAGCTAAAATCATTGGGAAAGTGATGTTGCGGAATTTTTGCCAAGCATTGGCACCGTCAATATAAGCTGCTTCGTAAAGGTCGTTAGGAATAGATTGTAAGATACCTAAAGTCAAAACGTAGATGTATGGGAATCCAAGCCAACCTTGCATCATAATCAAGGCAATCTTAGTCCAAGTTGGGTCTGTTTTCCAAGGAATAAGAGCACCATCAAGGAAAGGAAGGAATTTAGCCAAGATTGGCAATACTTGAGTGTTGATGGCACCGACACTATCATTAAACATGTTTGAGAATGTCAAGATAGTGATGAAGGCTGGGACAGCCCAAGGAAGAAGGAAAATAACACCAAAGATACGTTTTCCTTTGATAAATGGTTGGTTAGCAATGATAGCTGTGAAGATACCGATTACGATTTGTAAAGTAGAAGCTGCCAAAGCCCAGATGATAGTCCAAGAAAGAACGGCACCAAAGGCAGAACGGAAGGTACTCAAACTCCAGATGTTCGTAAAGTTCGTCAAACCAACCCAGTCCAACAATTTGTTTGGTGGCAAGTGTTGGAAGTCGTAGTTGGTAAAGGCGATCATCAAGGTTACGATAACTGGGAAGATAATCGCAAAAGTCATGGCAATGTAAGATGGAATGATCAAGAGGTAAGGGAAGCCATTCTCATAGATTCCTTTGACCATTTCTTTAAAGGTAAGTGCTACTGGAATACCATTGTTAATGTGTTTGGCAGTTGTATGTGCATCTTTGATATTTGCGAAATAAAAGAGTACATAAACAACTACAAAGATTAAATGGAAGGCACCACGAATCAGCATAAAGAGGGAATTGTCACGACCTGGTTTGTCACCAAGAGTGATGAGATTACTCAATTCAGGGGCTGCAAGTGCTAGGAAGTAGAGGAGAAATACAAGGGTTACACCAAGGAAGATAAAACCTTTGGATTTTTGTTTATTGTAAATCTGTCCTAACCCAGGAATGATAGACAGCAGGGCTGCTTTACTAGGTTGTTGCTTTTCCATAATAACTCCTTTCATAGGATACTAGTTTCTAGTTAAAACCTAAACTATATATGTTTTCGATTGATAAATTCAAAGGGGGATTTGAATTCCACCCCCCTTGAACAAATTTTTTATTCACCAAATTTTTGTTTGATTGTTTCTTTGATCAATGTTACAGCATCGTTAGCAGCTGTTTTAGCATCTTTCTTACCGCTTACAGAGTCAAAGAGCATGTTAGCAGCTGGATCCCAAACTGCAGACATTTGAGAGATGTTTGGCATTGGTTGAGCGTTCTTGAACTGTTTGATAACAGCTGTTGTCAACTCATCGTTTTTACCTTCAGCGTATGAACGAGCCTCAGTGTTAGCTGGGATTTCGTTAGTCTTATCGTATAATACTTTTTGTTGTTCAGTTGAAACAAGGAAGTCTACAAATTTTTGAGAAGCTTCAAGGTTCTTAGTGGCTTGAGGGATGACCCAAGCTTTACCGCCACCAAAGGCAGCATATTCTTTTCCATTTGGAAGAGTTGGGATAGTCGCAACACCGTAGTTTACTTTAGCATCTTTGAAGGCTTGGGCTTTCCAAGGTCCGTCGATGATAGCAGCTGTTTTACCTTCTTGGAAATGAGTTTGGATTAAGTTGCCAGCACCTTCCGTATCTTGCATACCTTTAGGCCATTTTTCATACCAAGATTTAGCGTATTCTATACCTTTGATAGCGCCGTCGTTGGCAAGACCGATGTCTTTAGCATCTTTACCGTTTTGACCGAATACGTAAGCGCCGTTACCAGCAAGAAGTCCGTATGCATAGTAGAAGTTTGTCCAGTCAGCTAGGAAAGCAGAAGTTTTGCCGTCTTCACCAGCGAAGGCATATTTGCTATCTTTAGCAAGGTTTTCTAAGTCAGCAAAAGTTTTTGGAGCTTCTTTTATCAAGTCTTTGTTGTAGTACATAACAAGTGACTCGATAACGGCAGGAGCACCGTAAACTTTACCATTAGCAGCTGTTACAAGAGATTTAGTTGTGTCGTCTGTTTTAGCACCATCGCTCAATTTCACTTCTGAAAGTTGTCCGTCAGAACCAAGGCTACCTACACGGTCGTATGGAGCCATCATAACATCAGGGACATTACCAGATTGGTTGTCAAGAGAAAGTTTATCAAGACCTCCTAGAGCATCACCAGTTTTAAGAGTGACTTTTACTCCAGTTTCTTTTTCATAAGCTTTAGCAACCTCTTCAATATAGCTCTTATATCCCTCGTCTACATATACAGTGAGTTCTTTCGCTTCAGATGAACCAGAATCAGCAGGCTTATCAGCAGTTTTGCTTCCGCAAGCTACCAAAAGCAAGCTAGCAAGTGTAGCAGTTCCAAGCACAGCAGCGCTCTTCATGAATTTAGATGACATAGTGTATTCCTCCTAAAGAATAACAAATTTTATAATGAGGAAACGCAAACGTTTTCCTTTATGGGACTAGTATAGCACAATCGGAAAGCGGTTGCAAGTGTTTTTTGTAAAAATTTTTAAAAAAATTGTGAAAAAAGTAAACGCTTCCTCGTTATATAATAGTAGAAAATCCCAAAAATAGCTTTTGTTTTAAATTTAAAAAAAGTTGAGAAAACGATTGCCTAATTTACAAATGGAAAGCAGAGAGGATTCTCGCTTTATTTTTGCTTAATAAGATAAGTGAAACCCTTATTCCTATTTTGTTTGTTGCCTGAAAGAATATATATACGAGTAAGAAGAAAAAAATTTTAAAAAATAATCAAAAAAGTTACTTAAAACCGCTTGCATTTATCGATAAAATGAGCTATACTAGTAATAGCGCAAACGTTTGCGCTCATAAAAATGTAATATCTAACTATAAACACATGAGGTGCTTATTATGAAAAAACGTCAAAGTGGTGTGTTGATGCACATTTCTTCTCTTCCAGGAGCATACGGAATCGGATCATTTGGTAAAAGTGCTTACGACTTCGTAGATTTCTTGGTTCGCACAAAACAACGTTACTGGCAAATCCTTCCACTAGGAACAACTAGTTACGGAGACTCTCCTTACCAATCTTTCTCAGCCTTCGCAGGGAACACTCATTTTATTGATTTAGATATCTTGGTGGAACAAGGCTTGTTGCAAGCAAGTGACCTTGAAGGAGTTGACTTTGGTAGTGATGCGTCTGAAGTTGATTATGCGAAAATCTACTATGCACGTCGTCCTCTTTTAGAAAAAGCGGTAAAACGTTTCTTGGAAGTAGGAGATGTTAAAGATTTTGAGAAATTTGCTCAAGACAACCAATCATGGCTTGAACTCTTTGCAGAGTATATGGCTATCAAAGAGCATTTTGATAACCTTGCTTGGACTGAATGGCCAGATGCAGATGCTCGTGCTCGTAAAGCTTCAGCACTTGAAAGCTACCGTGAGCAATTGGCAGACAAGTTGGTTTACCACCGTGTGACTCAATACTTCTTCTTCCAACAATGGTTGAAATTGAAAGCTTACGCTAACGACAACCACATCGAAATCGTTGGAGACATGCCAATCTACGTAGCGGAAGATTCAAGCGATATGTGGGCAAATCCACATCTCTTCAAGACAGATGTCAACGGTAAGGCGACTTGCATCGCAGGATGCCCACCAGATGAATTTTCTGCAACTGGTCAGCTTTGGGGTAACCCAATCTATGACTGGGAAGCAATGGACAAAGACGGCTACAAATGGTGGATTGAACGCTTGCGTGAAAGCTTCAAAATCTACGACATCGTTCGTATTGACCACTTCCGTGGCTTCGAATCTTACTGGGAAATCCCTGCTGGTTCTGATACAGCAGCACCTGGTGAGTGGGTGAAAGGTCCTGGCTACAAGCTTTTTGCAGCCGTTAAGGAAGAACTTGGTGAGCTAAACATCATCGCAGAAGATCTTGGTTTCATGACAGACGAAGTTATCGAATTACGTGAACGTACTGGCTTCCCAGGAATGAAGATTCTTCAATTTGCTTTCAACCCAGAAGATGAAAGTATCGATAGCCCACACTTAGCACCTGCTAACTCAGTTATGTACACAGGAACACACGATAACAATACGGTCCTTGGTTGGTACCGTAACGAGATCGATGATGCAACTCGTGAATACATGGCGCGCTACACTAACCGTAAAGAATACGAAACAGTGCCACATGCTATGCTTCGTACAGTCTTTTCATCAGTTAGCTTCATGGCAATTGCAACTATGCAAGATTTGCTAGAATTGGATGAGGCAGCTCGTATGAACTTCCCATCTACCCTTGGTGGAAACTGGTCTTGGCGTATGACTGAAGATCAATTGACACCAGCTGTCGAAGAAACTTTGCTTGACTTGACTACAATTTATCGCCGAATCAATGAAAATTTGGTAGAATTAAAGAAATAAGACATTATCAGGAGACACATAAACATGTTACCATTAAACGAATTTGTACAAAAACGTTACAATAAAACCATTGCAGAATGTAGCAATGAAGAGCTTTACCTTGCTCTTCTTAACTACAGCAAGCTTGCTAGCAGCCAAAAACCAGTGAACACTGGTAAGAAAAAAGTTTACTATATCTCAGCTGAGTTCTTGATTGGTAAACTCTTGTCAAACAACTTGATCAACCTTGGTCTTTACGACGATGTCAAAAAAGAACTTGCAGCTGCAGGTAAAGACTTGATCGAAGTTGAAGAAGTTGAATTGGAACCATCTCTTGGTAATGGTGGTTTGGGACGTTTGGCTGCCTGCTTTATCGACTCAATTGCTACTCTTGGTTTGAACGGTGACGGTGTTGGTCTTAACTACCACTTTGGTCTTTTCCAACAAGTTCTTAAAAACAACCAACAAGAAACAATTCCAAACGCATGGTTGACAGAGCAAAACTGGTTGGTTCGCTCAAGCCGTAGCTACCAAGTACCATTTGCTCACTTCACATTGACATCAACTCTTTACGATATCGATGTACCTGGTTACAAGACAGAAACTAAGAACCGCTTGCGTTTGTTTGACTTGGATTCAGTTGATTCTTCTATCATTAAAGATGGTATCAACTTTGACAAGACAGATATCGCTCGCAACTTGACTCTCTTCCTTTACCCAGACGATAGCGACAAGCAAGGTGAATTGCTCCGTATCTTCCAACAATACTTCATGGTTTCAAACGGTGCGCAATTGATCATCGACGAAGCAATCGAAAAAGGAAGCAACTTGCATGACCTTGCTGATTACGCAGTTGTACAAATCAACGATACTCACCCATCAATGGTTATCCCTGAATTGATCCGTCTTTTGACTGCTCGTGGTATCGAACTTGATGAAGCAATCTCAATCGTTCGTAGCATGACTGCCTACACTAACCACACAATCCTTGCTGAAGCCCTTGAAAAATGGCCTCTTGAATTCTTGCAAGAAGTGGTTCCTCACTTGGTACCAATCATCGAAGAATTGGACCGTCGCGTGAAAGCAGAATACAAAGATCCAGCTGTTCAAATCATCGATGAGAGCGGACGTGTTCACATGGCTCACATGGATATCCACTACGGATACAGTGTTAACGGGGTAGCAGCACTCCACACTGAAATCTTGAAGAATTCTGAGTTGAAAGCCTTCTACGACCTTTACCCAGAAAAATTCAACAACAAAACAAACGGTATCACTTTCCGTCGTTGGCTCATGCATGCTAACCCAAGACTTTCTCACTACTTGGATGAGATTATTGGAGAAGGTTGGCACCATGAAGCAGATGAGCTTGAAAAACTCTTGTCTTATGAAGACAAAGCAGCTGTCAAAGAAAAATTGGAAAGCATCAAGGCTCACAACAAACGTAAATTGGCTCGTCACTTGAAAGAACACCAAGGTGTGGAAATCAATACAAACTCTATCTTTGACATCCAAATCAAACGTCTTCACGAGTACAAACGCCAACAAATGAACGCTTTGTACGTCATCCACAAATACCTTGACATCAAAGCTGGTAACATCCCTGCTCGCCCAATCACAATCTTCTTTGGTGGTAAAGCAGCTCCAGCCTACACAATCGCTCAAGACATCATCCACTTGATCCTTTGCATGTCAGAAGTTATTGCTAACGATCCAGCAGTAGCTCCACACTTGCAAGTAGTTATGGTTGAAAACTACAACGTTACTGCAGCAAGCTTCCTTATCCCAGCATGTGATATCTCAGAACAAATCTCACTTGCTTCTAAAGAAGCTTCAGGTACTGGTAACATGAAATTCATGTTGAACGGAGCTTTGACTCTTGGTACTATGGACGGTGCTAACGTGGAAATCGCTGAGTTGGTTGGCGACGAAAACATCTACATCTTTGGTGAAGATTCAGAAACTGTTATCGACCTTTACGAAAAAGCAGCTTACAAATCAAGCGAATTCTACGCTCGTGAAGCTATCAAACCATTGGTTGACTTCATCGTTAGCGATGTAGTTCTTGCAGCTGGAAACAAAGAGCGCTTGGAACGTCTTTACAATGAATTGATCAACAAAGACTGGTTCATGACTCTTCTTGACTTGGAAGACTACATCAAAGTTAAAGAGCAAATGCTTGCTGACTACGAAGATCGTGACGCATGGTTGGATAAAGTTATCGTTAACATTTCTAAAGCAGGATTCTTCTCATCTGACCGTACAATCGCTCAGTATAACGAAGATATCTGGCACTTGAACTAAGATACAAGATTTATACTAATACATTTTGTAAAAAAGCGAGTTTCGATTGAAATTCGCTTTTTTTGAATAATGTTGATTTGAATCAATCTGGTCTAAAAAGAGAGAAATCATAGACGTATTGAAGGTTTAACACTCTCTTTCAACCTCATGCTTCTTCTTAGTTGATCACCTCATATTTCTTGTGTTCGCTTACATAAAGTATTATAATATGATTGTAGGAAAGAAGGTGTTTTTATGTGGAAAAAATATTTTTCAAAATATAGATGGACGGATTTATTTTGGATTCTATTTGTTATTTTAACATGCCTCTTGGCGGGTAATAGTAATCTTTACCCCCTTACCCATCAAGAAATCTCTTATCATGGGTGCTTATCGGGAATTACACTCGCCTTATTTCACTTGCTATTTATTGATAAGTTTTTTATTTCGAATCGAAAATAAATGGAGAAGCTAAAAGCTTTAAATGTTTTAGACTTTTGGGATAGATAGTTTAAAAATTGAAATTTAAAACCGCAGATCTTTTTGAAATGCGGTTTTTGTGTCAATTATAGTACTTTCCCAACCAGAATCTCAGCCTCAATGGTAATCTCTGTCAGTTGGCTCCAGTCAATCTTGCTCTGATCGACATGAAAGAGTAGAGGAGTCATGCTGAGTAGGACTTGGAGCTGCTCTGCTGTGATAGTCTTAGTCAGAGAGGCCGTTTGGTTAGATAGGATGGTAAAGTGTTCCTGAAAATGATTTTTGATATCTTGGTTGGAATAGTCCTTGTTTGTCAGCTGGTCTTGTACCTTCTGACGGATTTCCTTGAGGTGATTTTCAGTTGGAATAACCTTTATCAAGATGCCATCTTTGGATAAAACGCGACGAAATTCTCCATAGTTGGCAGGTGAGAAGATATCAAGCAGGATATTCATGCTAGCGTCTTTTATAGGAAGTCGTGCCAAGTCGCCCACAAACCAATTGACTGCCCAGTTGGGTTCGCTCTTGGCAGCGATTTGGACGGAATCTTTGGAAATGTCGAAGGCATAGAAGGTTTTGTCAGGATGGCTTTCTTGGAGTTTACGAGAATAGAAACCTTCACCACAACCGATATCTAAAATTGTTTTGGCATTTTTTGAGTTTGAAAGTAAATCAGATACAGCTTCTAGAATAGCTTGATAAAATCCAGCTTCTAGGATTTGCTGGCGATTTTGGAAGTTTTCCTTGTCGTAGTTGGTAGATTGCTTGATTTGCGGTGCCAGATTGACATAGCCAAATTTTGCCAGGTCAAAAGAATGACGGTTGCAGCACTTGAGACTGTTCTCTACCAGAGTCAGATTGTCTTGACAGATAGGACAGGCAAAGGCAGTCGCAGAAGCAAAACGTTGAAGTTTGGGTTTGAGATTTGTATTCATAGTTTAAGTGTATCAAAAGAGGCAAATGAAAGCAACTTTAGGAATAAGTAGATGGGAGATTCAGTAGAAATAAAACTAATACTCTTCGAAAATCAAATTCAAACCACGTCAACGTCGCCTTGCCGTACTCAAGTACAGCCTGCGGCTAGTTTCCTAGTTTGCTCTTTGATTTTCATTGAGTATAATTCTCCAATTTATAAAATGAAATTGCTTTTATATCTAAATTGCTATATAATAATGATAAGGAGGAAATAAGTATGTTAAAAGAAGTATTAACCGTCGCAAAAGTTGCGAAAAAATCATCACTCTTTTTGGGTGGTGTCGCATTTGGTACCCTTGGTTTGAAAATCTTGGCAAGTAAGGAAGCTAAAAAAGGTTATTCTAAAGCTTTGGCTAAGGCTTACAAGTTGAAAGACGGGCTAGATGCATCTGTTTCTGTTGTGAAACAACATGGAGACGATGTCTTGCAAGATGCCAAATATTTGTACGAGCAAGAGAAAAAAGAAGAGCAATTAGATAGCCTTATAGGAGAATAATATGTCTTTTAAAGTGCTACATAGAGGATACCAACATATCCGACTATCATCTTCTTTTTCACTCACCTTGGATATTCAAGACTATCTTCGTTCCTTGGCGAGAGATGAAAAGGGGATTGAGTCTATCCAGTTTTACATGGATCAACAGCACTTTACTCTACGCATAAAAGAAGGCTTTTCTGTATTAGATAATGCAGAAGCCTTTTTAAAAAGAATTGATAAAGGGAAAGTTTCTGAGTTGATGACTCTTCCCATTCGTAGAGAAGAGAGTGCTTATTCTATTGTTTCAGGTGCAGCGATTAAGCGTGTACTTTTTCGTAGTTTTGTGCCGTATCCTATTCGCTATATATGGACTTGTTATCAGGCTTTGGGTTATATTAGAGAAGCCTATCAAACACTAGCGCGTAAGGAACTAACGATGGAAGTCTTGGACTGTTCGGCGATTTTATTGTCCTTGTTTATGAACCAATCCAAGACAGCTAGCAATATCATGTTTATGCTTGATTTGGGGAATCATTTAGATCAGTGGTCCTTGAAAAAAACTGCAACAGATTTAGAACAAAGCCTTCTTGCAAAAGAGAGCGACGTATTCTTAGTACAGGGCGATACGGTTGTTAGTATCAAGAGTTCCGATGTTCAAATAGGAGATGTCTTGGTCCTATCTCAAGGAAATGAAATTCTGTTTGATGGACAAGTAGTTTCAGGTTTAGGTATGGTCAACGAAAGTTCCTTGACGGGAGAGAGTTTTCCAGTTGAAAAAAGAGAGTCTGATTTGGTTTGTGCAAATACAGTATTAGAAACTGGAGAGTTACGCATTCGTGTAACCGATAATCAGATGAACAGCCGGATTTTACAGCTGATTGAGTTGATGAAGAAATCTGAAGAAAACAAGAAAACGAAACAACGCTATTTCATCAAGATGGCGGATAAGGTCGTCAAATATAATTTCTTGGGGGCTGGGCTGACTTACCTATTAACAGGTTCTTTTTCTAAGGCTATTTCTTTCCTATTGGTCGATTTCTCCTGCGCTTTGAAAATCTCTACTCCTGTAGCTTATTTGACAGCTATCAAGGAGGGGTTGAACCGTGAAATGGTGATTAAGGATGGAGATGTTCTGGAGAAATATCTGGAAGTTGATACTTTCTTGTTTGATAAGACGGGAACAATCACAACTAGCTATCCTATAGTTGAAAAGGTGTTACCTTTTGGGGACTATAGTGAGGAAGATATTCTCAGAATCAGTGCCTGTCTTGAGGAACACATTTATCATCCTATTGCTAATGCCATCGTCAAGCAAGCTGAGATAGAGGGGATTGAACATGAGGAAATGCATGGGAAACTCCAATATATCGCAAGCAAGGGGATCAAATCTCATATAGATGGGCAACCAGTTCTTATTGGGAATTATGTCTTGATGCAGGATGAGCAGATTCATATCAGTTCAGAACAAAATGCTTTAATTGAAGAGTACAAGAGTCACTACAATCTCTTATTCTTGGCTTATCAGAATGAATTGATTGGAATGTTCTGCATTCATACTCCTTTGAGAAAAGAAGCAAAAGCAGCCTTGGAGAAACTTAAGGCACAAGGGAAAAAATTGATTCTGGCAACAGGGGACACCTTGGTTAGGACAGAGGAATTAGTCAAAGATTTGCCCTTTGATCAGGTCTATACAGACTTGAAACCTGATGGGAAATTTGAGTTAGTAGAGGAACTGCAGAAAGCAGGTCACACTATTTTGATGGTTGGAGATGGATTGAATGACTCAGCGGCTCTAACCCTATCAGATATCGGTGTGGTGATGAATGAGAGTGCAGATATTTCTAAGCAGATGAGCGATATCTTATTGTTAGATAATCGCTTGGATTTCTTCCAAGAGTTGGATTGGCTATCATCATCTTTGCAAACACTCATCAAGAAGAATATTCAAGATACCGTTGTCGTAAATAGTAGTTTGATTGGCTTTGGCTTATTTAATTGGCTCAGTCCTTCAAATCTCTCTATCTTACATAATCTAACAACCTTGCGCATTGTACTGCGTAGTCTGTCTATTAAAAATAGATAGATGAGATTTATTAACAGCAAAAAGGAGTTACCTTTCTCGAGGATAACTCCTTTGTTTATAGATAAATGTTGAATAGTTTAGTAAGTCAAAACAAAGTATTTTTTCTTTCCACGACGGATAACAGTCAGTTCGTTCTCTAACTTATCTGCGTCACTTAAGATATAGTCAAGGTCTTGGATGCGGTCGCCGTTGACGTAGATAGCTCCGTTTTGGATATCTTCACGGGCTTGGCGTTTTGAGTTAACTACACCAGATGAGACGAGCAGTTCCACGATATTGTGGTTTTCATCTGCTTGAACTTGGTAGTTTGGCACTCCACGAAGTCCTTGTTTGAGCTCTTTAACAGAAAGGTTTTTGATGTTTCCTGCAAAGAGTTGCTCAGTGATGTTGAGGGCTTCTTTGTAGGCTTCTTCACCGTGAACAAGTGTAACGACTTCACGAGCCAAGACTTTTTGAGCCAAGCGTTCGTGTGGCGCTGCTTCAAATTGTTTACGGATGTCTTCAATCTCATCAAGTGGCAAGAAAGTAAAGATCTTCAAGAAGCGAACAGCGTCAGCGTCCATAACGTTCATCCAAAATTGGTACATTTCATATGGGGAAGTCTTTTCAGGATTGAGCCAGACTGCGTTTCCTTCTGATTTACCAAATTTCTTACCAGTTGCATCTGTGATAAGCGGAACGGTGATAACGTGTCCAGTTTTGTCAGCCTTACGACGAAGTAATTCGGTACCAGCTGTCATATTTCCCCACTGGTCAGAACCACCGATTTGAAGAGTGACATTGTGGTCTTGGTTAAGAACGAAGAAGTCGTAACCTTGCATGATTTGGTAGGCAAACTCAGTGTATGAAATTCCTGTTTCGATCCGTTTTTTCACAGACTCCTTGCTCATCATGTAGTTGACGGTGAAGTATTTTCCGATATCACGGAGGAAGTCAATGAAGCTGATGCTGCCAAACCAGTCGTAGTTGTTGACCATGACAGCTTTATTTTCACCATTTTCAAAGTCAAGAAAACGAGAAAGTTGTCCTTGGATAGACTTGACCCAGCCATCTACTGTGTCTTTTGTTTGGAGACTACGCTCAGCATCTTTGAAGGACGGATCTCCGATGAGACCTGTAGCACCGCCAACGAGCGCATAAGGTTTGTGACCTGCTAGTTGCAAGCGACGACTTGTCAAGATTGCGACAAGGTGGCCTAGGTGAAGGCTGTCAGCAGTTGGATCGTAGCCAGTATAATAAGAAACTTGACCTTCTTCTAGGGCTTTACGCAAAGCTTCTTCATCAGTCGTTTGAAAAATCAAACCACGCTCTTTTAGCTCATCAAAAATGTGCATGTGTCTTTTCTCCTTTATAAAATATTGTTTCTACCTATTGTATCACAAACTTGATTAATAGCCTAGTGGAATAGGGAAGAAAGTGGCTATTTTATTGAAAGTTTCCCTTTTATGGTATAATAGATAGAGTGAGGAAATCCATGCAAAATCAATTAAATGAATTAAAACAAAAAATGCTGGAATTTTTCCAGCTAGTAAAATCAAAAATAAATCATAAAAAATCAGAGAAAGTCTCAGAAGAGAAGCAGTCGGATGGGACAGGTGGGAAAGTTCTGGCTATCCTAGGTAGCATTTTAGTTGTTATCAAGGGAATTTTGAATACTCTCTTTATTCTAGGCTTTATCGGTGGGCTTTTTGGTGCTGGTGTAGCTCTTGGTTATGGAGTTGCTTTGTTTGACAAGGCCAAGGTTCCCCAATCGGAGGACTTGGTCAAGCAGGTTAAAAATATTTCTTCCATCTCAGAAATTGTTTATGCAGATGGGAGTGTCATTGCTTCTATCGAGAGCGACCTACTGCGAACTTCTGTTTCATCTGAGGAAATATCAGACAATCTCAAAAAGGCTATCGTTGCTACTGAGGACGAACATTTTCTTGAACATAATGGGGTTGTGCCAAAAGCTGTGATTCGGGCGACTTTGGGAACCTTTGCAGGTTTGGGCTCATCTAGCGGGGGCTCGACCTTGACCCAACAGTTAATCAAACAACAAGTGGTTGGAGATGCTCCGACTTTGGCTCGTAAAGCTACAGAAATTGTTGATGCCCTTGCCTTGGAACGCAGCATGAGTAAGGATGAAATCTTGACCACCTATCTCAATGTTGCTCCCTTTGGTCGAAATCATAAAGGGCAGAATATTGCAGGTGCTCAGCAAGCTGCTGAAGGGATTTTCGGTATCGATGCCAACAAGTTGAGTATTCCTCAAGCCGCTTTCCTAGCAGGTTTGCCACAGAGTCCGATTACTTATTCCCCTTATGAAAATACTGGAGAGTTAAAGAGTGATGAAGACTTAGAACTTGGTTTGAAGCGGGCCAAGGGAGTTCTCTATAACATGTATCGTACGGGTGCTTTGACTCAGGAAGAATACGACCAGTACAAGGATTATAATCTCAAACAAGATTTCTTGCCATCAGGAACTGTCAATGCTGTTTCGAGGGATTATCTCTACTTTACAGCTATGGCTGAAGCGACAGACCGTATGTATGATTATTTAGTTCAACAGGACAATGTCTCTAGCCAAGAGTTGAGAAACGAGTCGATTCAAAAGGCCTATCATGAGCGAGCTGAGCAGGAACTAAGTAACGGTGGCTATAAAATCACGACAACAATCAATAAAAAAATCCATACTGCCATGCAACATGCAGTTGCTAACTACGGTCATTTGGTAGATGATTCGACTGGGCAGCCTGAAGTAGGGAATGTTTTGATGGACAATAAAACGGGAGCTGTTCTAGGCTTTGTTGGTGGTCGTAATTACCAGACCAACCAAAACAATCACGCCTTCGACACCAAGCGTTCGCCAGCCTCTACAACCAAGCCTTTGTTGGCCTACGGTATTGCCATTGATCAAGGTTTGATGGGAAGCGCTAGTATCTTGTCCAATTATCCAACAAAATTCTCTAATGGAAATCCTATCATGTATGTAAACAGTCCAGGTACAGGCATGATGACTTTGGGAGAAGCCTTGAACTATTCATGGAATATCCCAGCCTATTGGACCTATCGTATGCTTCGTGAGAAGGGTGTAGATGTCAAGGGTTACATGGAGAAAATGGGTTACGAGATTCCGGAGTACGGTATCGAAAGTTTGCCTATGGGTGGTGGGATTGAAGTCACAGTTGCCCAGCATACCAATGGTTATCAAACAATTGCTAATAACGGTGTTTATCATCAGAAACATGTGATTTCTAAGATTGAATCATCTGACGGTAGAGTAATCTATGAATTCCAAGACAAGCCAGCTCAAGTGTACTCGAAGGCGACGGCAACAATTATGCAGAGTTTGCTTCGTGAGGTGATTTCCTCTCGAATCACTTCAAGTTTCCAAACGGATTTGGCTTCTATCAATTCAAGCTTAGCTCGTGCAGACTGGATTGGTAAGACTGGTACAACCAATGAAGATGAAAACATGTGGCTCATGCTTTCGACGCCAAGATTGACTCTAGGTGGTTGGTTAGGGCATGATGACAACCGCCCAATGGCTAAGGGGGCTGGGCATTATCGAAATGCCAAATATATGGCTTACTTGGTCAATGCTATCCAACAGGCTGAGCCTGGTGTTTGGGGCAATGAACGCTTTAATCTTGATTCTAGTGTGACCCAATCTCAGGTCCTCAGATCTACAGGACAGAAGCCAGGCAAAGTATCCGTTAATGGAAAAACAGTGGATCTTTCAGGGGCTACTGTAACGAGCTATTGGGCTAATAAGGCGGGAGCTCCTACGACAAGCTATCACTTTGCTATTGGAGGAAGTGAAGCAGATTACCAAAATGCTTGGTCAAGTATTATTGGTAGTTTCTCATCTACACCAAGTTCAAGTAGTAGCTCAAGTAGTAGTTCTAGCAGTGCATCAAGTTCATCTTCAACACAATCAAATAGTAGAAGATAGGAAAGTGGTATTGATTGCCACTTTTTTCTTTTTTCCTTTCGTGTTACAATAAAGGTATGAATCAGTATCAGAAAAAGATTGTTAAAGGAACCATTTATTCGCTCTTATCTGGCTTAATATGGGGAATCTGTGGAATTTTAGGAGAATATTTCTTCACCCATTACCAGGTGTCTTCGGGCTGGATTACCTCTATGCGTTTGACACTGGCAGGGAGTCTCGTGCTCATTTGGTCTGCGATGCAATTAAAATTGCAAGTGTTAGATATCTGGCGAGACAAGAAAAATTACCTGCCCTTTTTAGCCTATGCTATTTTGGGGATTTTTTCAGTTCAGTATTTTTTCTACCTCTGCGTAGAATATTCTAATGCAGCGACAGCAACTATTTTACAGTTTATTAGCCCTGTCTTTATCCTCTTTTACAATCGCTTGGTTTATCAAAAACGAGCGTCAAAAAGTGCTATTCTTTATGTTTTGGTTGCCATGTTGGGTGTTTGCCTGATGGCGACAAAGGGAGATCTCTCTCAATTATCCATGACACCACTAGCACTTGTGACGGGTTTGCTGAGTGCCATGGGGGTCATGTTTAATGTTATCTTACCTCAACCTTTTGCTAAGCGTTATGGTTTTGTACCCACCGTTGGGTGGGGGATGATTTTGGCTGGTTTATTTAGCAATGTTCTCTCGCCGGTTTATCAGCTTTCCTTTACTCCTGATATTTGGAGTATCTTAATTTGTCTCATTATCGCTTTTTTTGGGACGGCTTTTGCTTTTTTTATTTCCATGAAGGCTGTTTCCTTGGTTTCTCCTTTGGTGGTTTCCGTTATCAGTGCCAGTGAACCTCTCTCTTCTGCCCTTTTGAGTGTTTTATTTTTAGGCTTGGTAGTGGATTGGTCCCTTCTTCTAGCTATGGCCTTGATTATTTTGCCCATGATTTTCCTATCGATAGAAGAAGCGAAAGAAAGTAAATAAAAAGTCTTTTCTTAATTCTAAAAGTGTGCTATACTAGAATAGTCAATAAAACACGGGGAGATAGTTGTGAAGAGTGTTTTTAGGTTGTATCGGTAGGGGCTTGCTTTTACCGACAGCACGTTTTATCTCACATCCCTAAAAATCATACCTAAAAACAAACAAAAAGGCTTCAAATTTGAGGCCTTTTTTGGTAGAATAGGTATCATTAAAATGAACTAGGAGGCGCCTATGACTGCTACAAAAATGAACGCACAAGAAATTATTCAATTTATCGCCAATGCTGAAAAGAAAACCAGTGTGAAAGTAACCTTTGAGGGACAACTCGCAACTGCTGTACCTAGCTCTGTTGTTAAACTAGGAAATGTTCTATTCGGAGACTGGAAGGACGTGGCTCCGCTTCTCGATGGTTTGGTAGAAAATCAAGACTATGTTGTTGAGCAAGATGCTCGTAATTCTGCAGTTCCCTTGCTAGACAAACGTGCTATCAACGCTCGTATCGAGCCAGGTGCTATTATCCGTGACCAAGTTGAAATTGGAGACAATGCTGTTATCATGATGGGGGCTGTTATCAATATCGGTGCTGAAATTGGTGCAGGAACTATGATTGACATGGGTGCCATCCTTGGTGGCCGTGCTATCGTTGGGAAAAACAGTCACGTTGGTGCAGGTGCGGTTCTTGCAGGTGTGATTGAGCCAGCTAGCGCAGAACCAGTCCGTGTAGGAGACAATGTTCTCATCGGGGCCAACGCAGTGGTTATCGAAGGGGTCCAAATCGGTAGTGGTTCAGTTGTCGCAGCAGGAGCTATTGTTACCCAAGATGTCCCAGAAAACGTGGTGGTAGCAGGTGTTCCAGCTCGTATCATCAAAGAGATTGATGCCCAAACTCAACAAAAAACAGCGCTAGAGGATGCGCTTCGTACCTTGTAATTGTAAATGAAAAATAGAGGCGGAACTCTTTTTCCAGCCTCTTTCTGCTATATAGGAGGATAGATAGATGTTAGATTTGATTCAGACTCGACGAGATTTGCACCAGATTCCAGAGATTGGCTTGGAGGAGTTCAAGACTCAGACTTATTTGCTGGATGTGATTGAGAAATTGACTGTGGGCAAGAATTTTGTCCAAGTTCGTACTTGGCGGACAGGGATTTTGGTTTATTTGCAGGGAAGTCAGCCAGAGCGTACCATTGGTTGGAGAACAGATATTGATGGTCTGCCTATCGTCGAACAAACAGGCCTTCCTTTCGCTTCTCAGCACCAAGGTCGTATGCATGCTTGTGGCCATGATTTCCACATGACCATTGCTTTGGGCTGTCTTGAGCGCGCCCTTGAGGAGCAACCAAAGAACAATCTGCTCTTTCTGTTTCAACCTGCTGAAGAAAATGAAGCTGGTGGCATGCTCATGTATGAGGATGACGCTTTTGGAGACTGGTTGCCAGACCAGTTTTATGGACTTCATGTTCGGCCAGATTTGAAGGTTGGACAGATTGCGACCAATACTCATACACTCTTTGCTGGGACTTGCGAGGTGAAGATTCGTTTCAAAGGCAAAGGAGGACATGCAGCCTTTCCACATGAAGCTAATGACGCCTTGGTGGCGGCTAGTTACTTTGTGACCCAGGTGCAGTCAGTTGTCAGCCGCAATGTCAACCCAATCGAGGGAGCAGTGGTGACTTTTGGCGTTTTTCAGGCTGGAACAACCAACAATGTTATCACAGACACAGCCTTTTTGCATGGAACTATTCGGGCCTTGACTCAGGACATGAGTCTCTTGGTACAAAAGAGGGTCAAAACAGTTGCAGAAGGAGTTGCAGCTGCCTTCGATATGGAAGTCGAAGTGGAACTCAAACAAGGTGGTTACCTGCCTGTTGAGAACCATCCAGCCTTGGCGCGTGAACTGATGGACTTTTTTGAAGAAAAAGACGGAATCGAGTTGATTGATATCGAACCTGCTATGACAGGTGAAGACTTTGGTTATCTCCTTTCAAAAGTTGATGGCGTTATGTTCTGGCTAGGTATTGATAGTCCCTACGCCCTTCATCACCCTCAGATGAGTCCTAAGGAAGAAGCCTTAGCTATTGGGGTGGATGCGGTCTCTAGTTTCCTGAAAAAGAAGGCAGCAGAGTAGAGGGGTTGTCTATGAAATCGGAATTACGTAAGCAAGTCTTGCAAGAAATGAAGGCTTTATCTCAACAACAAAAACAGGCTATAGACCAAGCTTTAACAGAACGACTTTTACAACATCGCTTTTACCAAGAAGCCAAGGTCATCGCAAGCTACCTCTCTTTCCCTCATGAGTTTCAAACGCAGGGACTGATTGAGCAGGCGCTGAAGGACGGCAAGAAGGTTCTGATACCCAAAACTTATCCCAAGGGGCGCATGGACTTTGTAGTCTATAATCCGCAACAACTGGTCAAAACTTCCTTTGGCTTACTGGAACCACAGGGAGATTTGGAAGTGGTGGATGCCTCTCAGATTGATTTGATTCATGTTCCTGGTCTGGCTTTTACGACGGAAGGATATCGGATTGGATACGGTGGAGGTTATTATGATCGCTATCTGAAACATTTATCTGGTCATACTTTTAGTACGATCTATACTTGTCAAATTCAGGACTTTATCCCTGAAAGCCATGATATTCCTGTTCAGGAGGTTCTGATTGATGAAGGAAATCTTTGACAGACGTTATCCTGTGACGAGTTTCTTTCTCTTAGTGACGGCCTTGGTATTTCTACTAATGTTGGTGACTACAGGTGGAAACTTTGACAGGGCAGATACCCTATTTCGATTTGGAGCCATGTATGGGCCTGCTATTCGGCTCTTTCCTGAGCAGTTTTGGCGTCTCTTTTCAGCCATTTTTGTTCATATTGGTTGGGAGCATTTCATTGTCAATATGCTTTCGCTATATTATCTTGGTAGGCAAGTAGAGGAAATTTTCGGATCTAAGAAGTTTTTCTTTCTCTATCTTTTATCAGGAATGATGGGTAATCTCTTTGTTTTTGTATTTAGTCCAAAATCCTTAGCAGCAGGAGCTTCTACTTCTCTCTATGGGCTATTTGCTGCAATTATAGTTCTTCGCTATGCAACGCGTAATCCTTTTCTCCAACAGCTAGGGCAATCTTATCTGACACTTTTTGTGGTTAACATTATTGGAAGTGTTCTGATTCCAGGAATCAGCCTAGCAGGCCATATAGGGGGAGCAGTTGGTGGAGCATTTCTAGCAATTATCTTTCCAGTTCGAGGAGAAAGACGGATGTATAGTACCAGCCAGAGGTTAGGAGCGGTAGTCTTGTTCGTAGGACTCGCAGTTTTGCTTTTCTGCAAGGGAATGGGATGAAAATTTGTGTAATGAAAAAAGATAAGGCATTTTTGAACCTTATCTTTTTATGTTATTCCTTCTCAGCTAATTCTTTTCCAAGTTGGATGAGGTAATCTTTCAAGTCATCTTTGACTTGTGGATGTTTGAGGGCATAGTCAATAGATGTTTTCACAAAGCCAAACTTATCCCCAACGTCGTAACGAGCTCCTGTAAATTCACGGGCGAAAACACGTTGTGTTTTATTAAGCGTATCAATAGCGTCGGTAAGCTGGATTTCATTTCCAGCACCGGGAGCTTGATTTTCGAGGATTTCAAAAATTTCTGGTGTGAGCAGATAGCGTCCGATAATGGCTAAATCACTTGGAGCCTCTTCTGGAGCCGGTTTCTCAACGAAAGTTTCGACACTGTAGAGACCATTAATTCCTTCACCCTGAGGAGCGATAACTCCATATGCTGAAACTTCTTCATGAGGGACAGGCATAACAGCAATTGTTGATGCGTGAGTTGTCTCGTAATCGTTCATTAATTGTTTTGTCAAAGGGACAGCATGGTCATCTGTGATATCCATTAGGTCGTCACCCAGCATGACAACGAAGGGCTCATTCCCTACAAAAGCTTTTGCTTGTAAGACAGCATCGCCAAGACCACGAGGATGGCTTTGACGGATAAAGTGAAGGCGAATGCCAGTTGTTTCGTCTACCAATTTTAGTAAGTCATGTTTGCCTTTTTCTTTGAGGTTATATTCAAGCTCAAAGTTTGAGTCAAAGTGGTCTTCAATAGAACGTTTTGATTTACCAGTGACAACCAGAATATCTTCAATACCTGATTTAAGAGCTTCTTCTACAATAAATTGGATAGTTGGTTTGTCCACAATTGGCAACATTTCTTTAGCAAGTGCTTTGGTTGCTGGTAAAAATCGAGTCCCGAGTCCAGCGGCAGGGATCACTGCCTTTCTAACTTTTGATGTCATAAGAATCCTTTCTCTAGAGGGTTAAGACCACTCATTTTCTGCTTTAAATTCATTGTTCATGATGTCATAAATGGCATCTTTAATATTGGTTCCGTGGTAAATAACTTGGTAAATGGCTTGTGTAATTGGCATATAGACTCCAAGTTCTTGCGCTAGTTCATAGGCTGCTCGGGTCGTTGAAATTCCTTCAATCACCATGCCCATATTGGCTTCGATATCAGCTAGAGATTCTCCACGACCAAGAGCATCTCCGGCTCTCCAGTTACGAGAGTGGATGGAGGTTCCCGTTACGATTAAGTCTCCTACACCAGACAAGCCACTATAGGTCAATGGACTGGCCCCGAGTGCTACTCCTAGGCGGGTAATTTCTGCCAAGCCTCGAGCGATGATGGCTGCCTTAGCGTTGTCACCAAATCTTAAACCATGTAAGGCTCCAGCACCGACAGCGATAATGTTTTTAAGAGCACCAGCGGTTTCGACCCCGATAACATCCGTATTGGTATAAAGTCGGAAGTAGTGATTACTAAAGAGCTCCTGAACGTATTGAGCTGTTTGTAAATTCTTAGAAGCAGCAGTGATTAAAGTCAGGTCACGTACAATGGTTTCTTCCGCATGACTAGGTCCTGAAACAACGACAATATCACTGCGGAGATGTTCAGGAATTTCTTCTTCAAGGATGGTTGATAATCGTTTATGGCTATCAGGCTCTAATCCCTTTGATGCGTGCATGATGATAGCCTTATGGTCCAAGGTTTGTGCAACTTGCTGGGCAACAAGTCGTGTCACTTTTGTTGGGACAACAAACAAAATCGCATCCACATCTTTCAATGCCTCTGCTAAGTCAGTGTAGGCAATGATATTTTCGTCTAGAACGACATCTTTAAAGTAGTGCTTGTTCGTATGATAGGTATTAATTTCATTGATTTGCTCGGGCAGATTTCCCCAAATACGTACCTCGTGTCCATTGTCATTTAAGACTTGTGAAAGGGCAGTTCCCCAAGAACCAGGCCCCAAGACGGCGATGGTTTGTTTTTCCATGTTTTCCTCCTTGATAGAGTTCTCTTTTTATTTTATCACATTCTAGGGGATTTTGCACTTGCATTGTTGGGGAGTGGTTGCTTTGTTACTTGAAAAATATACAAAAACAGAGCCTAAGTATTAAACTCTCAGGCTCGGTTTTTATATTCCTTAAAAGAATAGCTCGGTTTATTTCAATTGATCTGTAATGTCTTTTGATAGCAACATTCCCAGATGGTAAGTTTTATTGATGTAAGCAATGACATCATTGATATTTTCAGTCGTGTGAATTTTCTCTTTGATGTCAGTCCTGAATGTTTCATCCTTTAAAAGTTGTTCTTGGTAGAGCCTTTGCAGTCTCTCCTTCTCGTACTTATTGAGAAGAAAAAGGAAAACCAAACTAATCACAACGAGGATATAAGCATATTGGCTCATAGGAAATCTCCCTGTATGATAAAGAAGTAGTAGTGAGTAAATCGATTTAGAGAACCCCAAATAGCAGAACAAGTCAGCAAAACTTGATAAGATTTTTGATAGGCCTCTAAGCCAAAGTCCGTATAGGATTTGGCGTTAGTTACTTAGATTGCTTTACAATAAAGTGATTAAAAGATTACGACATGAACCTAACCCAATCGATATTATTTGGTTAGATGAATTAGTAAAGCGTTTAGACAAGTGTCTCTGATTACGACGTCATGTTCTCTAAATCGATTATATTTAGAGAACATGACTAGTGAAGCAGTTAGCTAGTCCGCATATAAGCGGCTAGCGTCTAACAATTAGGAACTTTAGTTCCAATTGTTAGTACTGAATCACATCTTCTCTGGCGCTTCTACTCCAAGCAAGCGAAGAGCTTCTTTGAGAACGACTGCGGTTGCGTAGCTGAGGGCTAGACGGCTGTCGCGTTCTGGACTTTCATCCAAGATACGTGTATGTGCATAATATTTGTTAAAGGCTTGAGCCAGGCTAATTGCAAATTTAGCAATGATGGAAGGTTCAAAGTTATCTGCTGCACGGTTGATAATACGTGGGAAGTCTTGGATGAGTTTAATGATTTCCCAGCTTTCAGCATCATTTAAGCTGTAATTAGCCTCTGTTTCTGGTTTGAAGTCTGCTTTACGTAAAATCGATTGGATACGAGCATAGGCGTATTGAACGTAAGGTCCAGTTTCACCCTCGAAGGATACCATAGCCTCTAGGTCGAAGTCATATCCATTTGTACGGTCAGTCTTAAGGTCATAGAATTTAATGGCCCCAACCCCAACAGCATGCGCTACCTGATCTTTATTTTCCAATTCAGGATTTTTTGATTCAATTTGGGCTTTGGCACGACTAACAGCCTCAGCAACAGTAGGCTCTAGCAAGATGACATTCCCTTTACGAGTAGAGAGTTTCTTCCCTTCTTTTGTAACCAAACCAAAAGGAACGTGAGTAATGTCTTCACTCCAGTCGTAGCCCATTTCTTTCAAGACAGCTTTGAGCTGTTTAAAGTGGGCAGATTGTTCTTGACCAACAACGTAGATAGATTTAGCAAATTGGTATTCGTTTTTACGGTAAAGGGCTGCAGCCAAGTCACGTGTGATATAGAGAGTTGCACCATCGGATTTCTTGATGAGGGCTGGATGTTCAATTCCATATTTCTCAAGATTGACAACTTGGGCCCCTTCTGACTCAACAAGAAGGCCTTTTTCAGAAAGAATGTCTACAACTGCATCCATCTTATCGTTGTAGAAGGCTTCTCCGTTGTAGCTGTCAAATTCGACTTGCAATTCATTGTAAAGGCGGTTAAATTCCACCAAACTTTCATCACGGAACCATTGCCAAAGTGCGAGAGCTTCCTCGTCTCCATTTTCAAGTTTACGGAACCATTCGCGTGCTTCTTCATCCAAGCTAGGGTCATTTTCAGCTTCAGCGTTGATGCGGACATAGAGTTTAAGGAGTTCATCGATTGGATGAGCTTTTACAGCTTCTTCGTCGCCCCATTTTTTGTAGGCAACAATCAGCATCCCAAACTGTTTACCCCAGTCTCCCAAATGGTTGACCTTGACTGTTTGATAACCGATTTTTTGGAAAATATGTGATAAGCTATCTCCGATAACAGTTGAGCGTAGGTGGCCAATAGAGAATGGCTTAGCGATATTGGGACTAGACATGTCGATAACAACATTTTCTTGTTTGCCAATATTTTGGTCAGCATAGTGTTCTTTTTCAGTGATAACAGCTTGCAATACTTGAGCAGAAATGGCAGATTTATCAAGGAAAAAGTTGACGTAAGGTCCTGTTGCAACAACCTTTTCAAAGGCTTGGCTGTTGATTTTTTCAGCCAGTTCAGCCGCAATCATTTGAGGTGCTTTACGTTCGACTTTTGCAAGAGAAAAAGCAGGGAAAGCGATGTCTCCCATTTCTGAGTTTTTAGGGGTTTCCAGTAAATTTAAAATAGCCTCTTGGTCCAGGCTATCAATGACGCTAGCCAACTCGCTAGCAATCAATTCTTTTGTATTCATTAAGAGCTCCTTTTTGGACTTTTCTACTATTTTATCACAATTTTAAAGAAAGAAGAAAAAATTTTTGAAATCTCCTATTTTTTTGGTATAATATAGTTATAAAATTAGTTATAAATATGCATATAAGAGGATTTTATGAGAAAAAGAGATCGTCATCAGTTAATAAAAAAAATGATTACTGAGGAGAAATTAAGTACACAAAAAGAAATTCAAGATCGGTTGGAGGCGCACAATGTCTTTGTGACGCAGACAACCCTGTCTCGTGATTTGCGCGAAATCGGCTTGACCAAGGTCAAGAAAAATGATATGGTGTATTATGTACTAGCAAATGAGACAGAAAAGATTGATTTGGTGGAATTTTTGTCTCATCATTTAGAAGGTGTTGCAAGAGCAGAGTTTACCTTGGTGCTTCATACCAAACTGGGAGAAGCCTCTGTTTTGGCAAATATTGTAGATGCAAACAAGGATGAATGGATTTTAGGAACAGTTGCTGGTGCCAATACATTATTGGTTATTTGTCGAGACCAGCACGTTGCCAAACTCATGGAAGATCGTTTGCTAGATCTGATGAAAGATAAGTAAGGTCTTGGGAGTTGCTCTCAAGACTTATTTTTGACAAGGAGAGACGGAAAATGGCGACAGAAAAGCTATCACCTGGCATGCAACAGTATGTGGATATTAAAAAGCAATATTCAGATGCTTTTTTGCTCTTTCGGATGGGTGATTTTTATGAATTATTTTATGAGGATGCGGTCAATGCTGCGCAGATTCTGGAAATTTCCTTAACGAGTCGCAACAAGAATGCGGACAATCCGATTCCTATGGCGGGTGTCCCCTATCATTCTGCCCAACAGTACATCGATGTCTTGATTGAGCAGGGCTATAAGGTAGCCATTGCTGAACAGATGGAAGATCCTAAACAAGCAGTTGGGGTTGTGAAACGAGAGGTTGTTCAGGTCATTACGCCAGGGACAGTGGTCGATAGTAGTAAGCCGGACAGTCAGAATAATTTTTTGGTAGCCATAGACCGCGAAGGTAGTCAATTTGGCCTAGCTTATATGGACCTGGTGACGGGTGACTTTTATGTGACAGGTCTTTTGGATTTCACGCTGGTTTGTGGGGAAATCCGTAATCTCAAGGCGCGAGAAGTGGTGCTGGGCTATGACTTGTCTGAGGAAGAGGAACAAATCCTTAGTCGTCAGATGAATCTGGTACTTTCCTATGAAAAAGAAGGTTTTGAAGACCTTCATTTACTGGATTCACGATTGGCATCTGTGGAGCAAGAGGCATCTAGTAAATTGCTCCAGTATGTTCATCGGACTCAGATGAGGGAATTGAACCACCTCAAACCTGTTATCCGCTATGAAATCAAGGATTTCTTGCAGATGGATTATGCGACCAAGGCTAGTCTGGATTTGGTTGAGAATG
>CAUQIK010000008.1:0-44766 GCA_963518035.1 uncultured Streptococcus sp.
AGTTTGCGGACGATAGTGATATCAGTCGCTCAGTCTTACAAGAGTATGGTCAAGTATTGATGAATCACGATGCAGTACTTAATCTGCAAAAAATTGGATAATCATTTCTGGAAAGTTATTTTCAGATTTTAAGAAGAGCGAATCGTCTGATTCGTTTTTTCTTTTCTAGATTGAAATAGTGATTTACTATAATAGGAATTTTCACAAAATTCTGTTATAATGGCTATATCAGAAAATTTCTAGGAGACAAACATGACAGTTAAAATTGCTTTACTTGGATTTGGTACCGTTGCAAGTGGCGTGCCTTTCCTCCTAAAGGAAAATGGAGAAAAAATCAATCAATCAGCACATTCAGAAATTGAAGTTGCTAAGGTATTGGTTAAGGATGAAGATGAAAAGAATCGCTTGCTTGCAGCAGGGAATGACTTTAACTTTGTAACCAATGTAGATGACATTTTATCAGACCAAGGTATTACTATCGTAGTGGAATTGATGGGGCGTATCGAACCTGCTAAGACTTTTATCACTCGTGCCTTGGAAGCTGGAAAGCATGTTGTTACTGCTAACAAGGACCTTTTGGCTGTCCATGGTGCAGAATTGTTAGAAATCGCTAAATCCAACAACGTAGCACTTTACTACGAAGCAGCAGTAGCTGGTGGGATTCCAATTCTTCGTACTTTAGCAAATTCCTTGGCTTCTGATAAAATCACGCGCGTGCTTGGAGTAGTCAACGGAACTTCTAACTTCATGATGACCAAGATGGTCGAAGAAGGCTGGTCTTACGATGATGCTCTTGCGGAAGCGCAACGTCTAGGATTTGCAGAAAGCGATCCGACAAATGACGTGGATGGGATTGATGCAGCCTACAAGATGGTGATTTTGAGCCAATTTGCCTTTGGCATGAAGGTTGCCTTCGATGACGTAGCCCACAAGGGAATTCGTAACATCACACCAGAAGACGTAGCTGTAGCTCAAGAGCTTGGTTATGTAGTGAAATTGGTTGGTTCTATCGAGGAAACTCCTTCAGGAATTGCTGCAGAAGTGACTCCAACCTTCCTACCTAAAGCACACCCGCTTGCCAGTGTGAATGGGGTAATGAACGCTGTTTTTGTAGAATCTATCGGTATTGGTGAGTCTATGTACTACGGACCAGGTGCAGGCCAAAAACCAACTGCAACAAGTGTTGTGGCAGACATTGTCCGTATCGTTCGTCGCTTGAATGATGGTACCATTGGCAAAGACTTCAACGAATATAGCCGTGACTTGGTCTTGGCAAATCCAGAGGATGTCAAAGCAAATTACTACTTCTCAATCTTGGCACCAGACTCAAAAGGTCAGGTCTTGAAGTTGGCTGAAATCTTCAATGCCCAAGAAATTTCCTTTAAGCAAATTCTCCAAGATGGAAAAGATGGTGACAAGGCGCGTGTCGTTATCATCACACACAAGATTAATAAAGCTCAGCTTGAAAATGTTTCAGCTGAATTGAAGAAGGTTTCAGAATTTGACCTCTTGAATACCTTCAAGGTGCTAGGAGAATAAGATGAAGATTATTGTACCTGCAACCAGTGCCAATATCGGGCCAGGTTTTGACTCGGTCGGTGTAGCTGTAACCAAGTATCTTCAAATAGAGGTCTGTGAAGAACGAGATGAGTGGCTGATTGAACACCAGATTGGCAAATGGATTCCACATGACGAGCGCAATCTCTTGCTCAAAATCGCTTTGCAAATTGTACCAGACCTGCAACCAAAACGTTTGAAAATGACCAGTGATATTCCCTTGGCGCGTGGTTTGGGTTCTTCTAGCTCGGTTATCGTTGCTGGGATTGAACTAGCCAATCAATTGGGTAAGCTCAACTTGACAGACCATGAAAAATTGCAGTTAGCGACAAAGATTGAAGGGCATCCTGACAATGTGGCTCCAGCCATTTATGGTAATCTCGTTATTGCAAGTTCCGTTGAAGGGCAAGTTTCTGCTATCGTAGCAGACTTCCCAGAGTGTGATTTCCTAGCCTACATTCCAAACTATGAATTGCGTACTCGAGACAGCCGTGGTGTCTTGCCTAAGAAATTGTCTTACAAGGAAGCTGTTGCGGCTAGTTCTATCGCCAATGTGGCGGTTGCAGCCTTGTTGGCAGGAGACATGGTGACCGCTGGGCAAGCAATCGAGGGCGACCTCTTCCACGAGCGCTATCGTCAGGACTTGGTGAGAGAATTTGCGACGATTAAGCAAGTAGCCAAAGAAAATGGTGCCTATGCAACCTACCTTTCTGGTGCTGGGCCGACAGTTATGGTTTTGGCTTCTCACGACAAGATGCCAACGATTAAGGCAGAATTGGAAAAGCAACCCTTCAAAGGAAAACTTCATGACTTGAAAGTTGATACCCAAGGTGTCCGTGTCGAAGCAAAATAAAGAATAGAAGATAGGATGGGGAAACTCTCGACCAGAGGGCTTCCTATCCTTTTTTTGAAAAGAAGTTTATACTCAATGAAAATCAAAGAGCAAACTAGGAAGCTAGCCGCAGGCTGCTCAAAACACTGTTTTGAGGCTGCAGATGGAAGCTGACGTGGTTTGAATTTAATTTTCGAAGAGTATTAGTTAAAAACTTGGTAAAGGAGAAACGAAGATGGCAGAAATATATTTAGCAGGTGGTTGTTTTTGGGGTTTAGAGGAGTATTTTTCACGCATTTCTGGAGTGCTAGCAACCAGTGTTGGCTACGCTAATGGGCAAGTCGAAACGACCAATTACCAGTTGCTCAAGGAAACAGACCATGCAGAAACGGTTCAAGTTATTTACGATGAGAAAGCAGTATCACTCAGAGAAATTTTGCTTTATTATTTCCGTGTTATTGATCCATTATCAGTCAATCAACAAGGGAATGACCGTGGTCGCCAATATCGAACTGGGATTTATTACCAGGATGAAGCAGACTTGCCAGCTATCTACACAGTGGTGCAGGAGCAGGAGCGCATGCTTGGGCGAAAGATTGCAGTAGAGGTGGAGAAACTTCGCCACTACATTCTGGCTGAAGATTACCACCAAGACTATCTTAAGAAGAATCCTTCAGGTTACTGTCATATCGATGTGACCGATGCTGATAAGCCATTGATTGACGCAGCAAATTATGAAAAGCCTAGTCAAGAGGTATTAAAGGGCAGTTTATCTGAAGAATCCTATCGTGTTACCCAAGAAGCTGATACAGAGGCGCCGTTTAGTAATGCTTATGACCAAATTTTTGAAGAAGGGATTTATGTAGACATTACGACGGGTGAGCCACTCTTCTTTGCCAAGGATAAGTTTGCCTCAGGTTGTGGTTGGCCAAGTTTTAGCCGTCCGATTTCCAAGGAATTGATTCATTATTACAAGGATCTCAGTCATGGAATGGAGCGAATTGAGGTTCGTTCTCGGTCGGGGAATGCTCACTTGGGTCATGTTTTCACAGATGGACCGCGTGAGTTTGGTGGCCTCCGTTACTGTATCAATTCCGCTTCCTTGCGCTTTGTGGCCAAGGATGAGATGGAAGAGGAAGGATATGGCTATCTACTGCCTTACTTAAACAAATAAAACAGAGAGGGTGGTCACTTCCCACTTTCTTTATTTCCAGAATACGAATAGAAGGGATTTATGAAACACCTATTATCTTACTTCAAACCCTATATCAAGGAATCGATTTTAGCTCCCTTATTCAAGCTGTTAGAAGCTATTTTTGAGCTCTTGGTTCCCATGGTGATTGCTGGGATTGTTGACCAATCCTTGCCCCAAAGAAATCAAGGTCATCTATGGATGCAGATTGGCCTGCTCCTTATCTTTGCAGTAATTGGTGTTGTAGTGGCCTTAATAGCCCAATTCTACTCAGCCAAGGCTGCGGTGGGTTTTGCCAAGGAATTGACAAACGACCTCTATCGACATATTCTTTCCTTGCCTAAGGACAGCAGAGACCGTTTGACAACTTCTAGCTTGGTCACTCGCTTGACTTCGGACACTTACCAGATTCAGACTGGGATCAATCAATTCCTGCGTCTCTTTTTGCGAGCGCCTATTATCGTTTTTGGTGCCATTTTTATGGCTTATCGCATCTCAGCTGAGCTGACTTTCTGGTTCTTGGTCATGGTTGTCATTTTGACCATTGTTATTGTAGGGCTCTCTAGACTGATTAATCCTCTCTACAGTGTTCTCAGAAAGAAAACGGACCAACTGGTTCAAGAAACGCGCCAGCAATTACAAGGTATGCGGGTTATTCGTGCTTTTGGACAAGAAAAACGAGAGTTACAGATTTTTCAGACCCTTAACCAAGTTTATGCCAGATTGCAAGAAAAAACAGGTTTCTGGTCTAGCTTATTAACACCTCTGACCTATCTGATTGTTAATGGAACTCTCCTCGTTATTATCTGGCAGGGATATATTTCAATTCAAGGAGGATTGCTCAGTCAAGGTGCTCTCATTGCCCTTATCAACTATCTCCTACAGATTTTGGTAGAATTGGTCAAGCTAGCCATGTTGATAAATTCTCTCAATCAGTCCTATATCTCAGCTAAGCGAATTGAGGAAGTCTTTGCCGAAGCTCCAGAAGACATCCATTCAAAATTAGAACAAAAGCAAGCTACCAGTGATCAGGTTTTACAAGTCCAAGAATTGACCTTTACCTATCCTGATGCGGCCCAGCCTTCTCTGAGAGACATTTCCTTTGATATGACTCAAGGACAAATCCTTGGTATCATTGGGGGAACTGGTTCCGGTAAATCAAGCTTAGTACAACTCATCCTTGGACTTTATCCAGCAGATAAGGGGAGCATTTACCCTTATCGAGATGGATCTAGTCCTAGTAATTTGGAGCAGTGGCGGTCATGGATTGCCTATGTGCCCCAAAAGGTCGAACTCTTTAAGGGAAGCATTCGTTCTAACTTGACTCTAGGTTTAAATCAAGAAGTGACTGACCAAGAACTCTGGCAGGCTTTGGAGATTGCGCAAGCTAAGGATTTTATCAGTGAAAAGGAAGGACTATTGGATGCCCTAGTTGAGGCAGGAGGGCGAAATTTCTCGGGCGGTCAAAAACAAAGGCTGTCTATCGCACGAGCAGTCTTGCGCCAAGCTCCATTTCTCATCCTAGATGATGCGACCTCGGCCCTGGACACCATTACCGAGTCCAAGCTCTTGAAAGCTATCCGAGAAAACCTGCCAAATACAAGTTTAATCTTGATTTCTCAACGGACTTCGACACTTCAGATGGCAGACCAGATTCTCCTCTTGGAAAAAGGTGAGCTCCTAGCTATCGGCAAGCACGATGACTTGATGAAGACCAGTCAAGTCTATCGTGAAATCAATGTATCCCAACATGGTAAGGAGGACTAGCATGAGACAACAAACTGCAAAACAGACGCTCAAACGTTTGGCTAAAGACCTTGCAAGCCATCCCTTCCTCCTTTTCCTAGCCTTTCTAGGAACTATTGCCCAAGTTGGTTTATCGATTTACCTACCTATCTTGATTGGGCAGGTCATCGACCAAGTCCTAGTGGCTGGTTCCTCACCAGTTTTTTGGCAAATTTTCCTTCAGATGCTCTTGGTAGTCATAGGAAATACTCTGGTACAATGGGCCAATCCTCTTCTTTATAATCACCTAATCTTCTCTTATACCAGAGACTTGCGAGAGCGAATCATCCATAAGCTCCATCGTTTACCGATTGCTTTTGTGGATCGGCAGGGCAGTGGCGAGATGGTTAGTCGTGTAACAACAGACATAGAACAGTTGGCAGCCGGCTTGACCATGATTTTTAACCAATTTTTCATTGGTGTCTTAATGATTTTGGTTAGTATTCTAGCCATGCTTCAAATTCATCTCCTCATGACTCTTTTGGTCTTGCTGTTGACGCCACTGTCTATGGTAATCTCACGCTTTATTGCCAAACGCTCCTATCATCTCTTCCAAAAGCAAACAGAGACAAGGGGGATTCAAACTCAGTTGATTGAAGAATCTCTTAGCCAGCAGACCATTATCCAGTCCTTTAATGCTCAGGCAGAATTTATCCAAAGGCTGCGTGAGGCTAATGACAACTATGCAGGTTATTCTCAGTCGGCCATCTTTTATTCTTCAACGGTCAATCCTTCGACTCGCTTTGTTAATGCGCTCATTTACGCTCTTCTTGCTGGAGTTGGAGCTTATCGTATCATGATGGGGTCAATCTTGACCATTGGGCGTTTAGTGACTTTTTTGAACTATGTTCAACAGTACACCAAGCCTTTTAATGATATTTCTTCAGTGCTAGCTGAGTTGCAAAGTGCCTTGGCTTGTGCAGAACGTGTTTATGGAGTCTTAGATAGTCCTGAGGTGGCTGAAACAGGTAAGGAAGAGTTGACTAGTGACCAAGTTAAGGGAGCTATTTCCTTTAAACAGGTTTCTTTTGGCTACCATCCTGAAAAGATTTTGATTAAGGATTTATCTATTGATATTCCAGCTGGTAGCAAGGTGGCTATTGTTGGTCCGACAGGTGCTGGAAAATCAACCCTTATCAATCTTCTCATGCGTTTTTATCCCATTAACTCTGGAGATATCTTGCTGGATGGGAAATCCATTTATGACTATAGTCGTGCCTCTTTACGCCAGCAGTTTGGAATGGTGCTCCAAGAAACCTGGCTCAAGCAAGGGACCATTCATGACAATATTTCCTTTGGAAATCCTAAAGCCAGTCGGGAGCAGGTGATTGCTGCTGCAAAAGCAGCCAATGCAGATTTTTTCATCCAACAGTTGCCACAGGGATACGATACCAAGTTGGAAAATGCAGGAGAATCTCTCTCTGTCGGTCAAGCCCAGCTTTTGACCATAGCCCGAGTCTTTCTAGCTATCCCTAAGATTCTTATCTTAGACGAAGCAACCTCTTCCATCGATACGCGGACAGAAGTGCTGGTTCAGGATGCCTTTGCTAAACTCATGAAGGGGCGTACAAGCTTTATCATTGCCCACCGCTTGTCAACCATTCAGGATGCGGATATGATTCTAGTCTTAGTGGATGGTGACATCGTGGAGCATGGCAATCATCAGGATCTCATGGCTAGAAAAGGCAAGTATTACCAAATGCAGCAAGCTGTCGCTTTTAGCTCTGAATAAGCCTTTCTACTTTAAAATCTTATGAACGAAAAAAGTTGCCTTCGGGTGACTTTTTTGTTACAATAGCTAGAAAAATTATTCACTGTAAATTGTCTTATAGAAAAGGAGCCTAGAATGAAAGTCTTTCAGCATGTAAATATCGTGACTTGTGACAAAGATTTCCATGTTTATCTAGATGGAATCTTAGCCGTTAAGGATTCTCAAATCGTCTATGTTGGTCAAGAGCAGTCAGAGATTATAGAGCAAGCTGAGCAGATTATAGACTATCAGGGAGCCTGGATTATGCCTGGTTTGGTCAATTGTCACACCCATTCTGCTATGACCGGATTGAGAGGAATTCGAGATGATAGCAATCTCCATGAATGGCTCAATGACTATATCTGGCCTGCAGAAGCAGGATTTACTCCCGACATGACTACTAAGGCGGTTAAAGAAGCTCTGACAGAGATGCTCCAGTCAGGAACAACAACCTTTAACGATATGTATAATCCCAATGGTGTGGATATTGAACGGATTTATCAGGCAGTGAAAACTTCCAAGATGCGTTGTTATTTCTCACCGACTCTTTTTTCTTCAGAGGCAGAGACAACTGCTGAGACCATAAGCAGAACTCGAGCAATCATTGAAGAAATTATTGGATATAAAAATCCAAATTTCAAGGTGATGGTAGCCCCACATTCTCCCTACAGCTGTAGTAGAGACTTGCTGGCAGAAAGCTTAGATCTGGCAAAAGAGTTGAATATTCCTATCCATATCCACGTGGCGGAGACCAAGGAGGAGTCAGGAATTATCCTGAAACGATACGGCAAACGCCCCCTCGCCTTTCTCGAAGAACTGGGTTACTTAGATCATCCGTCTGTCTTTGCTCACGGGGTCGAATTAAACGAGAGAGAAATTGAACGCTTGGCAACTTCTCAAGTGTCTATTGCCCACAATCCTATTAGTAACCTCAAACTGGCATCAGGGATTGCTCCTATCATTCAACTGCAAAAAGCAGGAGTAGCAGTCGGAATTGCGACAGATTCGGTTGCTTCCAATAACAATCTAGATATGTTTGAGGAAGGACGGACTGCAGCCCTTCTTCAGAAGATGAAAAGTGGGGATGCCAGCCAATTCCCAATCGAAACAGCCCTCAAGGCTCTGACAATCGAAGGGGCTAAGGTCCTAGGAATGGAAAATCAGATAGGAAGTCTAGAAGTCGGCAAGCAGGCAGATTTTCTCGTTATTCAACCACAAGGGAAAATCCATCTTCAACCCCAAGAAAATATGCTCTCTCACCTAGTCTATGCTGTCAAGTCCAGTGATGTTGATGATGTCTATATTGCAGGAGAACAGGTTGTTAAGCAAGGTCAAGTCCTAACAGTAGAACTTTAAAAGAAAAATCACGAAAAAATTTTAAAAAAAGTTTGCAAAAATCTTGCATTCTTTTTTTGACTATGCTATACTTATATACGGTTTGAAAAAACTGCCTAAGACAGTAGGGGAGCTCGACTCATAAAGATCCTACCGAGGACAAAACGTATCATGTAAAAAGAAGCGTATTGTACTTTCGTGTCTAGGTTTGGGCGCGTTTTTCTTTTGGAAAAATTCCCCAAGCAAAATAATTACGGAGGTGAACACACTAATGAGTGAAGCAATTATTGCTAAAAAAGCGGAACTAGTTGACGTAGTAGCTGAAAAAATGAAAGCTGCTGCATCTATCGTCGTTGTAGACGCTCGTGGTTTGACAGTTGAGCAAGATACAGTTCTTCGTCGTGAGCTTCGTGGAAGCGAAGTTGAGTATAAAGTCATTAAAAACTCAATCTTGCGTCGTGCAGCTGAAAAAGCTGGTCTTGAAGATCTTGCATCTGTATTTGTTGGACCATCTGCAGTAGCATTTTCTAACGAAGATGTTATCGCACCAGCGAAAATCTTGAACGACTTTGCTAAAAACGCTGAAGCACTTGAAATCAAAGGTGGTGCAATCGAAGGCGCTGTCGCATCAAAAGAAGAGATTCTTGCACTTGCAACTCTTCCAAACCGCGAAGGACTTCTTTCTATGCTCCTTTCTGTACTTCAAGCGCCAGTGCGCAACGTTGCTCTTGCAGTCAAAGCGGTTGCAGACAACAAAGAAGACGCAGCTTAATCTTAAGCTACGCAGCGTAGCCTAGCTACGGAAAAACGATTATAAAATTAAAAACTTATTTGGAGGAAATAACAATGGCATTGAACATTGAAAACATTATTGCTGAAATTAAAGAAGCTTCAATCCTTGAATTGAACGACCTTGTAAAAGCTATCGAAGAAGAATTTGGTGTAACTGCAGCTGCTCCTGTAGCTGTTGCTGCAGCTGGTGCTGCTGACGCTGGTGCTGCTAAAGACTCATTTGACGTTGAATTGACAGCTGCTGGTGACAAAAAAGTTGGCGTTATCAAAGTTGTACGTGAAATCACTGGTCTTGGACTTAAAGAAGCTAAAGAACTTGTTGACGGTGCACCAGCACTTGTTAAAGAAGGCGTTGCAACTGCAGAAGCTGAAGAAATCAAAGCTAAATTGGAAGAAGCTGGAGCTTCAGTTACTCTTAAATAATAGAGTAACTACATTAGTAGCTTAAAAACATGATTAAACCGCTATTCTTAGGAGTAGCGGTTTTTATTTTTATATAGTTGTTCAGAAAAGCAATAATTTTTGTATAATTGGTTTACTACTCTAAATTAATATAGTACAAGAGTTTGTTAATTAAACTATACCTTATGGTTTTGACTAGTATGATATAATTATGTTGAAATACTTATCTGGAAAGGTTTTTATAATGAGTTTAAGAAATAAAATTGAGCAACATATTAAAGAGCTAGAGGGAGGGAAGTTTCAAAAACTGGGTGACGCGTACCTAAGTAGAAAATACAATTTTAATATTGTTTCATTAGGCTCACAGGAAGGAACAGATAAAACAACTAAAGGGATCCCAGATTCTTACGCTGACGAAGATGGTAAATATGTTTATATTATGTATGGCACCCATAAGTCTGTAATATCTAAATTAGAAGGAGACATTCAGTCAGTTAAGAAAAAAATTTTAGAGGAAAATATTGCTGAAGATAAAGTTGGGAGGCTTATTTGTTGTCATACTTCTTCAAATATAACAATTAAACAAAAAGAAGATCTAGAAAAAATGGCTGAACCTTATCAGCTAGAATTGATTGGAATTAATGAAATTGCTAATGATCTTACAAAGATAGATTTTCAATATTTAGCAAAGGAGTATCTATCAATCAGTGAATCTACAGAGCAAGTTTGGTCTATCAATGACTTCATAAGAATTCATGATGAGAGTAAAACTAATGCACCTATATCAAATGACTATATTGGAGATGTAAGTGAAATTATAAATACCATTAAATCAAGTGAAAAACGAATCTTCTTAATATCTGCTAAGCCTGGAACAGGGAAAACTAGATTTGCAATTGAAATTTGCTCTTTGCTTGACCGAAATAAATATAACATTATTTGTGTCAAGAGCAATAATCAGGATATTTACCAAGATGTAAAACGCAATCTAAATTTACACAAAGAAAATATTGTTTTTATTGATGATGTTAATACTACACAAAATTATATTTCTACCCTTGGGCTACTGAACACGACTAGTAATATTCGGTTTATTCTTACGGTACGTGATTATGCTAAAAAAGATGTAATCAATAATGTTAAAGTTTATGGGTACAATAATATTGAGCCAGAACTTATAAAAGATGATAATTTTAAGGAATTACTCAATCAATTCTCTCGAAACGATTTCACCAATAAAGAAATTGAACATATAAAAACGATATCTAAAAGCAATCCGCGTATTGCAGTCATTGCAGCGAAGTTATCTAGCTCTCGGGATTTGACTAATTTTAATGACGAGATTGATATTTTAAAAGATTACTATGAAGAAATTTTAAATAAAAATAACATTATTTATGCAGAACAAAAGACTTTATTTATTTTATCTTACTTAAAAAAGATTAGGCTGAAAAGTTTAGAAGAGAACCAGGAATTCAAAAAATTACTAAAAATAACTGATATAACAAATACTGACTTTAAGAGTGCAGTGGAGAAGCTTCACGAGAGAGAGTTGTGTAATATTTATAACGACAAAATTGTAAAGATAGCAGATCAATCATTAGATGATTATATAGTTATCAAGTTTTTAATTAACAAGAAAATATCAATTTTAGAAATTTTACATGAGTTATATCCAGTAAACGATCAAAGAGTTGTTCAAATACTAAATCAATGTTCCAATTTTATTAGGAAAGAGAGTGATGTAGAAAGCGTTTCTGATGCAGTTAAATCATATTATTACAATGAAAGTAATTTTGAAAGTTATGAACTTAAAGAAAAGTTTTTAATACAATTTGGAGTATTACTTCCTTTAGAAGCAATTTCACACGTTAAAAATAAAATTGATAATATAGAGTCTCAGGCTTATACAAAGACTAATTTTATTAATCAGAAGGATAAAAAGGAATCTATTGAGGATTCAGTTTTAAATATTGTATTTGTAACTACACGGACAAAATATTGTAGTCAAATTCTCCAATTATTGTTAAAGTACTTTGATAAAAATCCTAATAAAATTTCTGAGGTTTATAGTATTCTTGAAGCAAACTACGGGTTGGTTACAGAAAGAGAATATATTGATTATACCTTTGCTGAAAATACCATTTCTGAACTTGCTAATCTTGATTTGACAAAAAGTTATAACCAAGAATTAATCGTGACAATTTTGAAGCAGTATCTTAAAATTGAAATCGAAAGAACAGAAGCTCATGAAGAGACATTTACTTTTAGGCGCTATAAAGTCCCGGATAGTGAAAAATTAAAACAGTATCATAGAAGTATACTAAAACTTTTAGCGAATTTGTATAATATAGGGAGTTGTGAAACTAGATTTTACATTGAGAAAATGCTATATGATTACAGAAGAAAAATTTTGACCTATTCAGAAAGTCATCGAAATACTATCCTTGGAGATTTGAGAAATATTAGGAAATTATTTTTTAATGACATTAAAAACTTATCTATGATTGGAGAAAAAATAGTTTATGCTTTGCATAAAGCTGAAGTGAAAGAAAACTTACCGATTGTTTTTGATGATTATATAATTTCTGACAGACAAAAAATATATAATAATTTAACAAATCCTAACCATGCTTGGTTTTATGATGCTGCTGAAATTAAACTACAACAAATTGCAAATAGCTATTCAAATGTTTGGCTTAAAACTTTTAATTTTGCAAATCAATTCAAACATAGCTTATTTATGAATGACAATAACATTGAGCTAGTACTATTCAATATGTTTTTACTATCAAAAAATGATAAAAAGATTAAATTTCTAAATTATATGTTTAAATCAAACTATCATTTTGTAAATAGGAATCCGATTAGTTTTTTAGAAAATATTGAGGAAAGTTCAATGCAGTCTGTTATTGCTTCCTCTCCAGAATCAGAAAAATATGAATGGCAACTTGCTTATTTAACACAACTTGAAAACGTTAAAAATGAAGATATACAAACATTAAAGAGTATTCTAGAAGCTAATTCTTTACCATGTTATTTTACAATTTTAAATTTTGAGAGATTGATTTTGAAAGATCCTAGTTTAAAAGAGTTGTTAATACAAAAAGCTGGGAATACAAATTTTATTATTTCTGATTTTATAAGAGAAGAGGAGGTGCCAAAATTAATAAATCTAATTGGAGTAAAAGAGTTGAAGTTTTGGTATTTAATAAATTTAGAAAATTGTCAGAATCACAGCTATAATCTTTTTCAAAAATTAGGTGAAAAAGATGTTAATTTTTCGGTAGAAGTCTTGAAGAAAATTGATGAATTGAGAATAGATCATTCTAATTCAGAATACATGGTATTACATTCTATAAATGAATTTAGAGATAAGAAAGAGATTTATAAAAAGTTTATCCGTTTTGCAGTAAATAGGCCATATTACTACTACAACAATATGATTGATGATATTATAAAAAATGACAGTCAGATCATATTAGAAATACTGGAGGAAACAAATAATGAGCAATCTGCAATTAGATTGGTCAATCTAGGTGTAGAATTTTTAGAAAACAACAATCAAAAACTAATACTATTTAATCTTCTCAGAGCTAAAGGATTTGGTAAGAAGTCATTCCAAGAAATACATTTTACTCCCTATTCACATTTTTATACTGGTAGTCATGTTCCAGTGTTGGAATTAGAAAAAGAACTCCTAGAAAGAATTAAAAAGATATTTGAAACTGATATAGACTACATTAACTTGCTACTGTACTTGAATAAACTAATTGATTGCAAGCGAAAAGCTATTGAAAGAGAATTGGAAAAAGAGTTTTAAATTTTAATTTATATTTCTTACTTTTTAAGGTGCCAGATATAATAAATAAAATCTACTGTTTTATAATAAAATATTAGGTTTGAGTTATGAATTGTGGGAAATGATAATCTAGAGTAGAGTAGTTTTATTGTCTTTTCAAAAATAGACAATAAATATATTAAAAACATTAGCCTATATAAAGAAAAAGGTAGAATTCTATATTTTTGCATAAAGGATATTAGAATCTTAAATTTTAGGAATTGAAAAAACTGGCTACACGTCTGGGTAGTCAGTTTCCGTAATTTGTTTTTTATACCACGCCTTGTGCAATCATAGCGTTTGCTACATTTTCAAAGGCAGCAATGTTTGCTCCTGCAAGGTAGTCTTTATCAAGACCATATGTTTCTGAAGTTGTTTTAGCTGTGTTGAAGATGTTTGTCATGATGTCTTTGAGACGTCCATCAACTTCTTCACGAGTCCATGAGAGGCGAAGGCTATTTTGGCTCATTTCAAGAGCTGAAACGGCTACACCACCAGCGTTGGCAGCTTTTGCAGGTCCGTAGAAGATACCATTTTCTTTGTAGACTTTGATGGCATCAAGGTCGCTTGGCATGTTGGCACCTTCAGATACACAGATAACGCCTTGAGCAACCAAACGTTTAGCTGCTTCACCGTTGATTTCGTTTTGAGTCGCACATGGAAGAGCGATGTCATAGTTTCCAGCGTAAGTCCATACAGAACCTTCGTGGTATGTTGCAGTTGCTTTCTCAGATGCATACTCAGTCAAACGAGCACGACGTTTTTCTTTAACATCAACCAATAGATCGAAGTCGATACCATTTTCATCGATGACATAACCATTTGAATCAGATACAGAGATAACAGTTGCACCAAGTTCAGTCGCTTTTTGAAGAGCGTATTGAGCAACGTTACCAGAACCTGAAATAACAACTTTCTTACCAGCAAAGCTATTACCGTTAGCTTTGAGCATTTCTTCAGTGTAGTAAACTAAACCGTAACCAGTTGCTTCTGGACGAATCAAGCTACCACCAAATCCAAGAGGTTTACCAGTCAAGACACCAGCATCAAATTGGTTAAGGCGTTTGTATTGTCCATAAAGGTAACCAATCTCACGTCCACCAACACCGATATCACCAGCAGGTACGTCAAGTGATGGTCCGATGTATTTTTGCAATTCAGTCATGAAGCTTTGGCAGAAGCGCATCACTTCAGCATCTGTTTTACCTTTAGGATCGAAGTCTGATCCACCTTTACCTCCACCGATAGGAAGTCCAGTCAAGACGTTTTTAAAGATTTGTTCAAATCCGAGGAATTTCAAAATCCCTTGGTTTACAGTTGGGTGGAAACGAAGTCCGCCTTTGTATGGTCCAACAGCTGAGTTGAATTGAACACGGTAACCACGGTTTACTTGAACTTTTCCATCACGGTCAACCCAAGGAACACGGAAAGAAATCACGCGCTCTGGCTCAGTAATACGTGCCAAGATATTTTCTTCGATATACTCAGGGTGTTTTTCAAATACAGGTTCTAAAGTGTTGAAAAATTCTTCAACAGCTTGGAGGAATTCAGCCTCGTGCCCGTTACGAGCTTTCACAGTTTCAAACACGCTTTGGATATATTCTTTAGCAGATGTCATATCGTTCTCCTTAAATTCTAATTTAATTATGTGAGTCATTATAGCAGATTTTTTTTTTACTGTAAAGAAAAAAACAGAAATTTTCTAAAAATTCTATCAATTTAGTTTTGACATTTAGTTTTGAGGCTTTTTGAAAATAGATAAAAAACGAACGTTTTTCTTCTAAATGATTTTATTAAAGAGAAAATCTGAAAATATGGTATAATATTAGCAATAAAAGGAATCTGGAGGATCAGAATCATGGTATCAACGAAAACACAAATTGCTGGTTTTGAGTTTGACAATTGTTTGATGAATGCAGCAGGTGTGGCTTGTATGACGATAGCAGAGTTAGAAGGCGTTAAAAACTCAGCGGCAGGAACCTTTGTCACTAAGACAGCGACCTTGGACTTTCGTCAGGGAAATCCTGAGCCACGCTATCAAGATGTTCCACTTGGTTCCATCAACTCTATGGGTTTGCCAAATAATGGCTTAGATTATTATTTGGACTATCTTTTGGATTTGCAGGAAAAAGAGCCAAGCAGAACTTTCTTCTTATCTCTAGTCGGCATGTCTCCAGAGGAAACTCATACTATTTTGAAAAAAGTCCAAGAGAGTGAGTTTCGTGGTCTGACTGAGCTAAACCTCTCCTGTCCAAATGTTCCAGGTAAACCTCAGATTGCCTATGATTTTGAGACAACAGACCGGATTTTGGCAGAGGTATTTGCCTACTTCACCAAACCTCTTGGAATTAAATTGCCACCATATTTTGATATTGTTCACTTTGATCAAGCGGCAGTTATTTTCAATAAGTATCCTCTTAAGTTTGTCAACTGCGTCAACTCTATCGGAAACGGCCTTTATATAGAAGATGAGTCTGTCGTTATTCGTCCTAAAAATGGTTTCGGTGGCATTGGCGGCGAGTATATCAAACCGACTGCTCTAGCTAATGTTCATGCCTTTTATCAACGCTTAAATCCTCAAATTCAAATCATTGGAACAGGTGGCGTGTTGACTGGTCGTGATGCCTTTGAACATATCCTCTGTGGAGCAAGTATGGTGCAGGTGGGGACCACCCTTCACAAAGAAGGAGTTGGTGCTTTTGATCGTATTACCAATGAACTGAAAGCAATCATGGCGGAAAAAGGGTACGAAAGCCTAGAAGATTTCCGTGGGAAATTGCGCTATATTGATTAAATTCATTAAAAAATCAGAAGAAAGGAGAGACGATGCTAGCCATTGAAGAAAGTCAGAAGTTGACTTTATCAAATTTACCTAGTCTGAGCCTATTTACAGGGACAGATCAGGGTCAGTTTGAAGTTATGAAGAGTCAAGTATTGAAACAGATTGGCTATGATTCTGCTGACCTCAACTTTGCCTACTTTGATATGAAAGAAGTGGTCTACAAGGATGTGGAACTGGAGTTGGTCAGCCTTCCTTTCTTTGCGGATGAGAAAATCGTGATATTGGATCATTTTGTCGATATTACAACAGCCAAGAAACGCTTTTTAACAGATGATGAGCTCAAGTCGTTTGAGGAATACCTTGACAATCCTTCTCCAACAACCAAGTTGTTGATCTTTGCGGAAGGAAAGCTGGATAGCAAAAGAAGGTTGGTTAAATTACTTAAGCGTGATGCTAAGGTCTTCGATGCAGTAGAAGCAAAAGAACAAGAACTGCGCCAGTATTTTCAAAAGTGGAGCCAGAAACAAGGTCTGCAGTTTGCCGATCATTCTTTTGAAAATCTTCTCGTCAAGTCGGGTTTTCAATTTAGCGAAATCCAGAAAAATCTCCTCTTTTTACAGTCCTATAAGGAAGACTCTGTTATCGAGGAAGAGGATATTGTCAATGCTATTCCCAAGACCTTACAGGACAATATTTTTGATTTAACTCAGTTTATTCTGACTAAAAAGATGGACCAGGCGCGAGACTTGGTTAGAGACTTGACCTTGCAAGGTGAAGATGAAATCAAGTTGATTGCAGTTATGCTAGGACAATTTCGGACTTTTACTCAGGTGAAGATTTTGGCAGAGTCTGGGCAAACAGAATCTCAGATTGCAAGTAGTCTAGGAAGTTTTCTCGGACGCAATCCTAATCCCTATCAAATCAAGTTTGCGCTGAGAGATTCAAGAGGACTTTCCTTGAGCTTTTTGAAGCAAGCTATTTCTTATTTGATTGAGGCAGACTATCAGATTAAGACAGGTCTTTATGAAAAGAGTTTCCTTTTTGAAAAGGCACTCCTACAGATTGCTAGTCAGGTCAATTGACATTTTTTTGAAACTACAACCTGCGTCAAGATTATCTTGTCGTGGGTTTTTTGCTGATTTGCTTGTTTTATACTCAATGAAAATCAAAGAGCAAACTAGGAAACTAGCCGCAGGTTGCTCAAAGCACTGCTTTGAGGTTGTAGATAAGACTGACGAAGTCAGCTCAAAACACTGTTTTGAGGTTGTGGATAGAACTGACGAAGTCAATTACATATACCTACGGCAAGGAGACGTTGACGAGGTTTGAAGAGATTTTCGAAGAGTATTATTAGAAAGTATTTCAGTGATTTCTTCATCTATAAGCAAAAAACTTGAAAAAAGTGAATGTTTGCGTTATCATTTTCATATAGAAAGAAAAAGAGGTATTACAGATGGCTATTATCTTACCAGATCTTCCATATGCATACGATGCTTTGGAACCATACATCGATGCGGAAACAATGCACTTGCACCATGACAAACACCATCAAACTTATGTCAACAATGCTAATGCAGCTCTTGAAAAACACCCTGAAATCGGTGAAGATCTTGAAGCCTTGCTTGCTGATGTAGAATCTATCCCAGCTGATATCCGTCAAGCGCTTATCAACAATGGTGGTGGACACTTGAACCACGCTCTTTTCTGGGAATTGATGACTCCTGAGAAAACAGCTCCATCAGCAGAACTTGCAGCAGCAATCGATGCAACATTTGGTTCATTTGAAGAATTCCAAGCAGCCTTCACTGCAGCAGCAACAACTCGTTTCGGTTCTGGATGGGCATGGTTGGTTGTCAACAAAGAAGGGAAGCTTGAAGTGACTTCAACAGCAAACCAAGACACACCAATCTCAGAAGGTAAAAAACCAATCTTGGGCTTGGACGTTTGGGAACATGCTTACTACGTGAAATACCGCAACGTGCGTCCTGACTACATCAAAGCTTTCTTCTCAGTGATTAACTGGAACAAAGTAGATGAATTGTACGCAGCTGCTAAATAATGATAGTTGGAGGGAAGAATTGTTCTTCTCTTTTTAAGGTTATATTATTTTTGTCTGACAAAATCGTCAGACTTTTTTCATTTTTATGAGAAACGTGCTAACTGCTAGAAATTATGGTAGAATAAAGTATTAAGTAATCGTGAAAAAAGGATATCTATGCGAAAAGAAATTGCACCTGAATTATACAACTATAACAAGTTTCCTGGTCCTGAGTTTCATTTACACGGGGACAAGGTTGAAACGGAAGGGATAGCTTTTTCCTTGGTGGAAAATATCAAGGATGCCTTTGATGTGACGGCTTTTAATCAGCGTTTTTCAGAAGTCTTAACCAAGTTTGATTATATCGTGGGAGACTGGAGCAACGAACAGCTTCGCCTACGAGGTTTTTACAAGGATGACCGAACAGAAGAAAAACTTGAAAAAATCAGTCGTTTACAAGACTACCTTTTAGAGTATTGTAGTTATGGTTGTGCCTATTTTGTCCTAGAAAATGAAGCCCCTAAGCGAGCATCATTTGACAAGAAAATGCGTAAGAAGGAAGAAGAAACACCTTCTAAAAAAGGAAAGAAACCGACTCAAACCAAACGAAAACCGAATGCAGATAAAAAAAATAGACGTCGTCAGAAAGACCAGCATTCTCAGAAAGAGGACAAGGGACAACGTCATTTTGTCATTCGTCAGAAGTGAGTAGAGAATAAGGAGTAGAAATGAAACCGTCAATTTATAGTTTAACACGTCAAACCATGCAGGAATGGGTTTTGGAGCAGGGAGAAAAGAAATTCCGTGCAGACCAAATTTGGGAATGGCTTTACCGTAAACGTGTCCAGTCATTTGAAGAAATGACCAACCTTTCCAAGGATTTGATTGCTAAGCTTAATGACCAGTTTGTGGTCAATCCCTTGAAACAGCGTATCGTTCAAGAGTCTGCTGATGGGACAGTTAAATATCTTTTTGAGTTGCCTGATGGCATGCTGATTGAGACAGTATTGATGAGACAGCACTATGGTTTGTCAGTCTGTGTGACCACTCAGGTCGGCTGTAATATCGGTTGTACCTTCTGTGCCTCTGGTTTGATCAAGAAACAACGTGACCTCAATAACGGTGAAATCGTAGCGCAAATCATGCTGGTTCAGAAGTACTTTGATGAGCGTGGTCAGGACGAACGCGTCAGCCATATCGTTGTCATGGGAATTGGTGAACCCTTTGATAACTATAACAATGTCTTAAATTTCGTTCGTACTATCAATGATGATAAAGGAATGGCCATTGGTGCTCGTCACATCACGGTTTCAACCTCAGGTTTGGCCCATAAAATTCGTGACTTTGCTAATGAAGGGGTTCAGGTCAATCTTGCCGTTTCCCTTCACGCACCTAACAATGAATTGCGCTCAAGTATCATGAAGATTAACCGTGCCTTTCCGATTGAAAAACTCTTTGCGGCTATTGAGTACTACATTGAGACAACTAATCGTCGTGTGACCTTTGAGTATATCATGCTCAATGAAGTCAATGACGGTGTAGAACAAGCCTTGGAATTGGCTGAATTGCTCAAGAACATCAAGAAATTGTCTTATGTAAACTTGATTCCTTATAACCCAGTTAGTGAGCATGACCAATATAGCCGTAGTCCCAAAGAGCGCGTCCTGGCCTTCTATGATACGCTTAAGAAAAAAGGGGTTAACTGTGTGGTTCGTCAAGAGCATGGTACTGATATTGATGCAGCTTGTGGACAATTGCGTTCCAATACAATGAAACGTGACCGCCAGAAAGCAGTCGCAGCAGTCAATCCTTAATTATGAAGAAGACTTATAATCATATTTTGGTCTGGGGAGTTATTTTCTATAGCATTTGCATTGTCTATTTTTGCTTTACTCCTCAAGAACAATCTCCCGTGGGGGTGGAAACTCCAGGTATTCAGCATCTTGGACGCCTGGTTTTTCTTTTGACTCCTTTCAATTCTCTTTGGAAACTGGGCGAAGTGAGTGATGTAGGACAATTATCTTGGATTTTTTTACAAAATATCCTCAATGTCTTCTTACTTTTTCCTTTGATATTCCAACTCCTTTATCTCCTTCCAAACTTGCGAAAAACAAAAAAGGTGCTACTTTTTAGCTTTCTAGTGAGTCTTGGAATTGAGTGTACGCAGTTAGTCTTGGATTTTTTCTTTGATTTCAATCGCGTCTTTGAGATTGATGATTTGTGGACTAATACCTTGGGTGGCTATCTGGCTTGGTTTCTCTATAAACAATTACATAAAAACAAGATAAGGAATTAAAATGAGTATTTTAGAAGTTAAAAATCTGAGTCACGGTTTTGGTGACCGTGCAATTTTTGAAGATGTGTCCTTCCGTCTCCTCAAGGGAGAACATATCGGTCTGGTCGGTGCCAATGGTGAAGGAAAATCAACCTTTATGAGTATCGTGACTGGTAAAATGCTGCCAGATGAAGGGAAGGTTGAGTGGTCCAAATATGTGACTGCCGGTTACTTGGATCAGCACTCCGTCCTTGCTGAAGGGCAGTCGGTGCGTGATGTGCTCCGTACAGCTTTTGATGAGCTGTTTAAAGCAGAAGCCCGTATCAATGACCTTTATATGGAAATGGCTGAAGACGGAGCAGATGTTGATGCTCTCATGGAAGAAGTGGGAGAACTTCAAGACCGTCTGGAGAGTCGTGATTTCTATACCTTGGATGCTAAGATTGACGAAGTAGCGCGTGCCCTTGGTGTCATGGACTTTGGCATGGATATAGATGTAACTTCTTTGTCAGGTGGGCAAAGAACCAAGGTGCTTTTGGCTAAACTCCTCCTTGAGAAGCCTGATATCTTGCTGTTGGACGAGCCGACCAACTACTTGGATGCTGAGCATATTGACTGGCTCAAACGTTATCTCCAAAACTATGAAAATGCCTTTGTTCTTATTTCACACGATATTCCCTTCCTGAACGATGTGATTAATATTGTCTACCATGTGGAAAATCAACAGCTGACGCGTTATTCTGGTGACTACTACCAGTTCCAAGAAGTCTATGCTATGAAGAAATCTCAGCTAGAGGCAGCCTACGAACGCCAGCAAAAAGAGATTGCGGATCTCAAGGATTTCGTGGCTCGAAACAAAGCGCGTGTTGCAACACGAAACATGGCCATGTCCCGTCAGAAGAAATTGGATAAGATGGATATTATCGAACTGCAAAGTGAGAAACCAAAACCATCCTTTGATTTCAAACCGGCTCGTACACCAGGGCGATTTATTTTCCAAGCCAAGGATTTGCAAATTGGTTATGATCGTCCTCTGACCAAGCCTTTAAATCTTACCTTTGAACGTAATCAAAAGGTTGCTATTATCGGGACAAATGGTATCGGGAAAACAACTCTCTTGAAGTCCCTATTGGGCATTATTCCACCAATCGCTGGAGAGGTTGAACGTGGAGACTACCTAGAACTTGGTTATTTTGAGCAAGAAGTAGAAGGTGGCAATCGTCAAACACCACTAGAGGCTGTTTGGAATGCCTTTCCAGCTCTCAACCAAGCAGAAGTTCGTGCAGCCCTTGCCCGTTGTGGTTTGACAACCAAGCATATTGAAAGCCAAATTCAGGTCTTGTCAGGTGGGGAACAAGCCAAGGTTCGTTTCTGTCTCTTGATGAATCGTGAAAACAATGTTTTAGTGCTGGACGAGCCGACCAACCACTTGGATGTGGATGCCAAGGATGAACTCAAACGCGCTCTCAAAGAATACAAGGGATCTATTCTTATGGTCTGTCACGAACCAGACTTCTATGAAGGCTGGATGGACCAAATCTGGGATTTTAATAATTTAACTTAAGAATGAGAGTAAAAGAAATACAGTATCGAATGTGGATACTGTATTTTTTGGTTTTTAAGATTTAAAATCGTAGTCTTTCACCACTTCGATGCTATCGATAGTAATAGCAGTAGTTGGCTTGTCTTTCTCATCTTTTTCGGCTTTAGCAATCTTATCTACAACATCCATACCATCAATGACTTGACCAAAGACTGGGTGCTTACCATCTAGACTAGGATTTCCCCCTTCTTTGTAGGCTTCGATGATTTTCTTTGGATACTTGCTTGTAGGGAGTTTAGCAGAGGTATCTGTAGAGTTTTGGTTGATGAAGAACTGGCTGCCATTGGTGTTTGGTTGACCAGTATTAGCCATAGAAAGAGCACCACGGATGTTATAGAGATAAGGAGTAATCTCGTTTTTGAAACCAGTTCCCTTGTCTTTAGTCTTATCCTTGTCATGCCAGATAGACTGACCACCTGTACCATCCCCTTTTGGATCTCCAGTTTGAACCATGAAGCCATCGATGACACGGTGGAAGGTAATACCGTTATAGTAGCCTTCTTTGGCATGAGTGAGGAAGTTTTCAACTGCTAGAGGAGCGAGTTTAGGGAAGAGTTTAATGCGGATATCACCTTGACTTGTGTGGAGAATCACTTCAGCCTCGTCTTCAGCAACTTCTTTAGATAGTTGTGGGAAATTGGCGTTTTCGTTTGTTAAAGCATCGTTTAACTCCTTGGCAGATTGGGCTGCTGCTTTGGAGCTTTCCTCAGCAGCAAGACTGGAATCAACATAGTCATCACCACGCAGACTACGTTGGATGTTGCTACATCCAGCTAGAGCTACAGTGGATAGTAAAAGAAGGGTTGCTAGTTTTTTCATTCTGATCCTCTCAAAAATTCATTTCTACCATTGTACCTTAAAAGGAAGGGGATTTCAAATGTTAGTGACAAGGTAGTTTAAGAGGAATCCAACCCAAAATTACTTGATTAGAGATTTTTCTTTGGATGACGGTCGATAATATCCTTGCATTGTTCCAGTATCTGCTCCCCCTTTGGAGTCAATTTGTATCCACGATTGCCAATTCCTCTTCTGAAAAGTTGTCATGAAGGGCTTGACTTGATGGTCTTTATAAAATTTTTCTACAATAGTATTCACGTATAGCCTCTTTCAAACATTTATTTCCTATTCTAACAAATTTCTAAATAGTTTAAGAATTTTATAGTCTGTCAAGTTTTTTTCTTGACACCTGCCAGAAATCTGCTATAATAGAACATGTGCTAAATAGCTCAGCTATTTCACCGAAATAAAAAAAATAAGAAAAGAGAATTTAAAAATGGCAGTTAAAATCCGTTTGACTCGTATGGGTTCTAAGAAAAAACCTTTCTACCGTATCAACGTAGCAGATTCACGTTCACCACGTGACGGACGTTTCATCGAAACAGTTGGAACTTACAACCCACTTGTTGCTGAAAACCAAGTAACTTTGAAAGAAGACCGCGTTCTTGCATGGTTGGCTGATGGAGCTCAACCTTCAGATACAGTTCGCAACATCCTTTCAAAAGAAGGTGTATTGAAGAAATTCCACGATTCTAAATTCTCAAAATAAGTTTAAAGTAGGTTGACAGATGGATACGATTGAAAATCTCATTATTGCGATTGTGAAACCTTTGATTTCACAACCAGATGCCTTAACTATCAAGATTGAAGACGCACCAGAGTTTTTGGAGTATCACTTGGATCTTGACCAAAGCGATGTGGGTCGTGTAATCGGTCGTAAGGGTCGCACTATTTCTGCGATAAGAACGATTGTCTACTCTGTCCCAACTGAAGACAAAAAAGTAAGAATCGTTATTGACGAAAAATAAGAAGAGCGGGACGAATGTCTCGCTTTTTTGCGAGAAGTGTAAAATTGCAGCCATTAAGTACCAACATGAACGTGATTTGGAAGGCTTTTTAAAGGGGGACTGGAAAAGAATGAACATTGATTGTATTTTAAACATAGATTGGGCAATGTACATTGATTGGTTATTGCGAATTTTACAGATTTCGACTTTTATAGGTGTAATTTTAAAAATTAGTTTTCAGAATAAGGCCTATATCAATAATATCGAAATTCAGGTAATTAAACCAATCGAATTTGATTCCTTACATACGAGATTTCATCATATATATGAGTTTAAACATGATGAAAATGATAAACATTATAACCATTTGATTTTTTATCCAAAGGAAGTTGATATTGAAATTATAGAATTTTATTCTTTAATCTATGATTCAAAAAGTAATCGTTTAGTTGATAATGATAAACTGCATACAGTTAAAAATTTAAAGAATTATACATGCTTATTGATTCATACAAATTTACCAGAGAATATGCCTAGTTTAAGAATGAAATGGAAAACAAGTCAGGGTGAAATTGGCGAGTATACATTTTATAGTAATATGTATAATGGGAATGTGAATATCTCATCTTTCAAATATAAATTAACATTAAAGAGGAAACTATTAGCACTTTTTGGACTATAGCGCCCCCTCTATGTATCTTCCTCCAACTTGTGAAAATCTTTGGAACGTGATAAAATAAAGGATAAGGATTTTTAATAATTCATTATATAGAATGAGTGGATTTCTTTATGAAGAGGATTGAAGTATCTACAGAAATTGGTAGTCTCTCTGTTACTTATCAAAAGCAAAAGAAAATGCTAGTTTGTTTAAGTGGCGCAGGTTTGCTACCAAGTTATGAAAATTTTTCACTTATACTTGAAAAACTTCCTCCTACAATTGGTTATTTGACAATTGATTTTCCGAACACAGGTAGGAGTCCGATTCATGACCAAGATGGAAAAAATCTAGATAATCTTGCAGATGCAGTTTATAAAGTACTTGAAGAATTAGGGATTTCTGAATATATACTTTGTGTACATAGTTTGAGTGGAATTTTAGCTTGTAAATTGCTCAAGAAACCAATTAAGTGTCAGGCTTTAGTAGCAATTGAACCGACAACTAAAAACGTCATGTTTGCTGATTTTTCAGAAAATCCTTATCCAGAAATGGAAAAGCAGATGAGGCTGATTGAGGAGTGTGGTCCTGAACTTTATTTTAAGAACTTAACTCAAGAGACATTTAGCCCTGAAACTAATAAAGAAATCTGGAAAATAATGCAAGAAAAAGGTTCAGAGTTGGAAAGTCAATATACAGGATTTCAGATATCTGGAGAGATTACTGAGGAAGATTTTGAGAATGTCTCGATAGAATCTCACGTCCCTGTATTTATTTTTTGTCAGCCTTATAGAGAAAAAGAGTACAGAGAATCAGAATATTGGACTTCCAATACTAAACTCATTTTAGGAGGGAATCAGCATTATTTACAGTGGTCTGAATCCGAAAAAATTGCGACTATTATTCGAGAATTGTCCGAATAAGATGGAAAGAAGGAGACTACAGGAGACAAAATGAACTACTTTAATGTTGGGAAAATCGTCAATACGCAGGGGTTGCAGGGTGAGATGCGAGTCTTGTCTGTGACGGATTTTGCAGAAGAACGGTTTAAAAAGGGGGCTGTTCTGGCCTTGTTTGATGAAAAAGATCAGTTTGTTCAAACAGTGACCATTGCTAGCCACCGTAAGCAGAAGAACTTTGACATTATTAAATTCAAAGATATGTACCATATCAACGCTATCGAAAAGTACAAGGGATACAGTCTCAAGGTTGCTGAGGAAGATTTGAATGACCTAGACGATGGTGAATTTTATTATCACGAGATTATCGGTTTGGAAGTCTATGAGGGTGATAACTTGATTGGAACCATCAAGGAAATCCTGCAACCAGGTGCCAACGATGTCTGGGTGGTCAAGCGAAAAGGCAAGCGTGATTTGTTATTGCCTTATATCCCACCAGTGGTTCTCAATGTTGATATTCCAAATAAACGCGTCAATGTGGAAATCTTAGAAGGGTTAGACGATGAAGATTGATATTTTAACCCTTTTTCCAGAGATGTTTTCTCCGCTAGAGCACTCAATCGTTGGAAAGGCACGTGAAAAAGGGCTCTTGGATATCCAGTATCATAATTTTAGAGAAAATGCTGAAAAGGCTCGTCATGTAGATGATGAGCCCTACGGAGGCGGTCAGGGGATGTTGCTCCGAGCCCAACCCATTTTCGATGCCTTTGATGCTATTGAAAAGAAAAATCCGCGCGTTATTCTCCTCGATCCAGCTGGAAAGCAGTTTGATCAGGCTTATGCTGAGGATTTGGCTCAAGAGGAAGAGTTAATCTTTATCTGTGGGCACTATGAGGGTTATGATGAGCGAATTAAGACCTTGGTGACAGATGAGATCTCCCTGGGCGACTATGTCTTGACTGGTGGAGAATTGGCAGCCATGACCATGATTGATGCGACGGTTCGCCTGATTCCAGAAGTGATTGGCAAGGAGTCTAGCCACCAAGATGATAGTTTTTCTTCAGGCCTTCTCGAATACCCTCAGTACACACGTCCTTATGATTATCGAGGGATGGTCGTGCCAGATGTATTGATGAGTGGACACCATGAAAAGATTCGTCAGTGGCGCCTGTATGAGAGTTTAAAGAAAACCTATGAACGCAGACCGGATTTGCTTGAACATTATCAACTGACAGCAGAAGAAGAAAAAATGCTGGCAGAAATCAAAGAAAACAAAGAATAAAGGAGAAACCTATGCAAGTAATCAAACGTGATGGAGAAATTGCTGAATTTAATCCAGATAAGATTTACCAAGCTATCTTAAAGGCAGCCCAGACTGTCTATGTATTGACAGATGATTTGCGTCAAAACCTTGCACAAGTCACTAAGAAAGTGGTTTTGGATTTGGAAGAAGCCAAAGTGGAACGTGCTACTATTAGCATGATTCAGTCTATGGTTGAACATCGTTTGCTGGGGGCAGGTTACATTACCATTGCAGAACACTACATTTCCTATCGTTTACAACGTGACTTGGAAAGAAGTGGTTATGGAGATCATATCGCGGTTCATTTACATTTTGAACAAATTCGCTAAGAAAAAAGAGTGGGATGAAGCAACTACATCTCACTCTTTCTTAAATCTATTTTTTTGGGCTGTTTGGACAGTTGAGGGGACAAATCGCAGGCGTTGAATATCGCTTATACGGATAATACGGGTCACATTTTTGGCAAAATTTTTCACGATAATTTGCTGGCGTTGCTGATCGTATTTGATGATATCACCTGTAAAACTTGTCTCAGACAAGATAAGGTGAACAGCGGTTTGTTTCTGGATAGCCTCTTCAATAGTGGCTGTAAGGGAGTTGCTTTCAGTCTGGTCTGGTTGGTCATGTCCATTTAAAAAGTCATGTATTTTATCTAGAACTTGCTGGAATTTATGTCTCATAGTGGCCTCCCTTCTTTTATATCAATATTATATAAAATTTTCCTAAAATCTACAAGATTTTACGAATAATCAGATGAAAGCTAAAAAAGGAGAAGAAAATGGCAGAATTTACATTTGAAATTGAAGAGCACTTGTTGACTCTTTCTGAAAACGAAAAAGGTTGGACCAAGGAAATCAACCGTGTGAGCTTTAATGGTGCTCCTGCAAAGTTTGATATTCGTGCTTGGAGTCCAGACCATACTAAAATGGGCAAGGGAATTACTCTCTCAAATGAAGAATTTCAAACAATGGTGGATGCCTTTAAAGGCAACTAAGTTTTCAAAATGGAAGAAAAGGATATTGAGTCATGACAACTCGATATCCTTTTTTAGTTAGCAAAGTAAGCCTGATTTTTAAGGCGTTGAAGTAGGGGACGGCTAATAAAACTAATAGCCAGAAGTTTACCAAGGTCTGGAATGATAAAGGGAATGACCCCCACAACAAGAGCTTTTTCAACTGCCATTCCAGCTAGGAAATGCAAGCTGAGAATCCCTCCGACAAAGACAAGGGCATCACCCAAGAGGTTTGCAAGAAAAATATTGACAATCCCACTCTTGCTGTTAGTTAGGGAAGAAGTAAGTCCAGAGTATACAAGATAAAACCAAAGATAGCCTGCAGTAGGGCCAACTAAAGCCTGAAAACCAGCTCCACCTCCTGCAAAAACAGGAAGACCGATAGCACCTAGAAGAAGATAGAGTCCAACAGAAAGTAGAGCCTCTCTCGGTCTAAAGACAGTAGCAATCAAGCCGATTGCAAAGTTTTGTAGAGTGAAGGGGACGGGTCCAATTGGAAGACTGATTTGTGCCAAAACAGCAATGAGAGCAGCCCCAATAGCAGGGATAGCATAAACGTGAGCTTTTTTCAAAATAGTTAACCTCTTTTCTGATGTATAGTAACTATTATACTCGTAGAGTAATTATTGTCAACCTATTTATAAACTCAAGGTAACAAAAACTGTAACGGCCGATTTTGCTTATTGGTTAAGTTGGATAATTTTTTTGTAGATTTGTAAGACATAAAAAAAGAAGCAGACACATTTGTATCAGCTTCTTTTATTTCGATTAACGCATAGTTACAAATTCTTCAGATGCAGTTGGGTGAATCGCCACAGTTGCATCAAAGTCTGCCTTGGTTGCTCCCATTTTGATAGCAACGGCAAATCCTTGAATCATTTCATCAACACCATAGCCAATTCCATGAAGTCCGACAACTTTTTCTTCTGAACCAGCTGTGATCAATTTGAAACGAGTTTCTTGACGGTTGTAAGTGCAAGCAGAGTACATAGACGTAAAGCTTGATTTGTAAACCTTGATTTGATCTTGACCGTATTCTTTAATAGCTTGCTCTTCTGTCAAACCAACAGTTCCGATAGCAGGGTGTGAAAAGACAACAGTTGGAATAGTTGTGTAGTCCATTTTTGCAGTTGTTTTTCCGTTAAAGAGACGTTCAGACAAAGTACGTCCAGCCTTGATTGCAACTGGAGTTAGTTCTTTTTCGCCTGTTACATCACCTAGAGCGTAGATTCCCTCAACAACAGTATTTTGGTATTCATCCACTTGGATAAAGCCACGTTCGTTCAGAGTTACTCCAGCTTTTTCAAGTTGCAAACCCTTAACGTTTGGACGGCGGCCTGTAGCCCAGATAACTTGGCTAGCTGTGTGACTAGTACCATCTTCGAAATGAATGGTAATGCCTTCAGCAGTTTTTTCTAACTTAACAGGGACTTTGTGAGTGTGAAGTGGTAAGTTTGTTCTTTCCATTTCCTTGACCAGACCTTCAACGATGTAAGAATCAAAACCACGTAAAGGACGATCACGGCGAACAAAGAGATCTGTCTTGACACCAAAGGTGTGGAGCACGCCAGCCAATTCAACGGCAATATAACCAGCACCTAGAATAGCAACTGACTCTGGCAATTCTTCCCAAGCAAATACATCATCAGAAGAGCCACCTAGTTCAGCACCAGGAACGTCTGGAATACTTGGATGGGCACCAGTAGCAATCACAATATGTTTAGCACGAATCAGTTCACCATTTACGCTAACAGTGTGAGAATCTACAAATTCAGCATGACCTTCAATCAAGTCTACTCCGTTGCGTTTAAAACTGCCACCATAAGAAGAACGAGCGCGATCGATGTAAGCTTCACGATTGCGACGTAGGGTTGCAAAGTCAAAGTTAAGATCAGTAGTCTTAAAGCCGTAGTCTTCTCCAAATTGATGGAAAGTTTCAGCGATTTGCGCTCCGTACCACATGATTTTTTTAGGAACACAACCGACGTTGACACAGGTTCCACCTAGTTTATTTTCCTCAATAACGGCCGCTTTGGCTCCGTGTTCACCAGCACGGTTCATGGTAGCAATTCCTCCGCTACCTCCACCGATAGCAATGATATCATATTCTCTCATTGAAAACTCCTTTATACTCTGTTAAATAGTAGAGTGTCATTTTTTGATAGTCATATTCTATCTTTTTTTTTATCTGATTGCAAAAATCTGCTACGTTCAAAAAAATTAAAGAAAAGGCTTGCAAAAAGGAAAAATAAAGTGTATTATATAACTAGTACAATGATAGTTAAAACAAATTACGAACAATAATTAAATCCTGAAATGTCATTATTTCGTTCTGAACTGTTATTGTTTATATTTGCTAATTTTTATATAATATTGTTAAGGACTTTAAATCAAAAAGGAGTTTCATTATGAAGAAGAATCGTAAAGCTAAAAAGTGGCAATTGTATGCAGCAATTGGTGCTGCAAGTGTAGTTGTATTGGGGGCTGGAGGGATTTTGCTCTTTAGACAACCATCTCAGACAGCTGTAAAAGATGAGCCTACTCATCTTGTTGTTGCCAAGGAAGGAAGCGTGGCATCCTCTGTTCTATTATCAGGGACAGTAACGGCAAAAAATGAACAATATGTTTATTTTGATGCTAGTAAGGGAGATTTAGATGAAATCCTTGTTTCTGTGGGTGATAAGGTCAGCGAAGGGCAGGCTTTAGTCAAGTACAGTAGTTCAGAAGCCCAGGCGGCCTATGATTCAGCGAGTCGAGCAGTAGCTAAGGCAGATCGTCATATCAATGAACTCAATCAAGCACGAAATGAAGCTGCTTCAGCTCCGGCTCCACAGTTGCCAACGCCAGCAGGAGGCGAAGGAGCTGCAGGGCAAACTCCAGCTCCAGTCTCAGGAAATGCAGTGTCATCTATTGATGCGCAACTAGGTGATGCTCGTGATGCTCGTGCAGATGCAGCAGCACAATTAAGTAAAGCTCAAAGTCAGTTGGATGCCATGACGGTTCTCAGTACCTTAGAGGGAACTGTGGTCGAAGTTAACCACAATGTTTCTAAATCTCCAACAGGAGCTAGCCAAGTGGTCGTTCATGTTGTAAGTAATGAAAACTTGCAAGTTAAGGGGGAACTATCTGAATATAACCTTGCCAACCTCTCTGTAGGACAAGAAGTAACCTTTACTTCTAAAGTTTACCAAGATAAGAGCTGGACTGGTAAGATTAGCTATATCTCTGATTACCCTAAAAACAATGGCGAAGCAGCAAGTACAGCTACCGCAGCTGCTGGTAATTCTGGTTCTAAATATCCATATACCATCGATGTTACAAGTGAAATCGGTGATTTGAAACAAGGATTCTCAGTAAGTGTTGAGGTCAAGAATAAGAGTAAAGCCATTTTGGTTCCTCTAACAAGTGTTGTGACTGAAAATGATAAGAACTATGTCTGGGTGCTTGACGAGCAGAAAAAGGCCAAGAAAGTGGAAGTTGGTTTGGGCAATGCTGATGCAGACAACCAAGAAATCACTTCAGGTCTGACAAATGGAGTCAAGGTCATCAGTAACCCAACGTCTTCTCTAGAGGAAGGAAAAGAGGTGAAGGCTGATGAAGCAACTAATTAGTCTAAAAAATATCTGCAGAAGCTACCGTAACGGTGACCAAGAACTGCAGGTTCTCAAAAATATCAACCTAGAAGTGAATGAGGGTGAATTTGTTGCCATCATGGGACCTTCCGGTTCAGGTAAGTCAACCCTCATGAATACGATTGGCATGTTGGATACACCAACTAGTGGAGAGTATTATCTTGAAGGTCAAGAAGTGGCTGGACTTGGTGAAAAACAACTAGCCAAGGTCCGCAACCAACAAATCGGATTTGTCTTTCAGCAGTTCTTTCTTCTATCCAAACTTAATGCTCTGCAAAATGTAGAATTACCCTTAATTTACGCAGGAGTTTCGGCTTCAAAACGGCGCAAGTTAGCTGAGGAATATCTAGATAAAGTTGAATTGACAGAACGTAGTCACCATTTGCCTTCGGAATTATCTGGTGGTCAAAAGCAACGTGTGGCTATTGCGCGTGCCTTGGTAAACAATCCTTCTATTATCCTAGCGGACGAACCGACAGGAGCCTTGGATACCAAAACAGGTAATCAAATCATGCAACTATTGGTTGAACTAAATAAAGAAGGAAAAACCATCATTATGGTTACGCATGAGCCTGAAATCGCTGCTTACGCTAAGCGTCAGATTGTCATTCGCGATGGAGTTATTTCATCTGATAGTGCTCAGTTAGAAAAGGAGGAAAACTAAGATGCAGAATCTAAAATTCGCCTTTTCATCTATTATGGCCCACAAGATGCGCTCTTTTCTTACTATGATAGGGATTATCATTGGTGTTTCATCAGTTGTTGTGATTATGGCTCTGGGGGATTCCATGTCTCGTCAGGTCAATAAAAACATGACCAAGTCACAGAAGAATATTCATGTCTTTTTCTCGCCTATTAAAAGTAAAGACGGTTCTTTTACCCAAAAACAATCGGCTTTGACAGTTTCTGGGAAAGAAGAGGAAGTTCCTGTTGAACCACCAAAACCACAAGAGTCTTGGGTCAGGGAGGCGTCTAAACTGAAGGGGGTAGATAGTTACTATGTAACCAACTCAACGAATACCACCTTATCTTATAAAGATAAAAAAGTGGAGCGCGCTAGCTTGACGGGTGGGAATATTACCTACATGAAGGCGGTTGAAAATGAAATTGTTGCAGGCCGAAGTCTCATAGCTCAGGATTATAAAGATGTGGCCAGTGTCATTTTACTAGACCAAGAACTTGCTAATAGTCTGTTTGGATCTGCTCAAGAAGCTGTTAACCAGGTTATAGATGTTGGTGGCTTTAGCTATCGTGTCATTGGTGTCTATACCAGCGATGAGGCCAAGACTGCCAAGACTTTTGGTATTGGTGGACTTCCAATTACGACTAATATTTCTCTTGCCAATAACTTCAATATGGATGAAATTTCTGATATTGTCTTCCGTGTCAATGATACCAGTTTGACACCAACAGTGGGACCAGAATTAGCTAGAAAATTGACCGAAATTGCTGGTATTCAGCAAGGGGAGTATCAGGTGGCAGATGCGACTGCAGCCTTCCAAGAAGTACAACAATTGTTCGGCTTTATAACTACGATTATTAGTGCCATTGCAGGAATTTCCCTTTTTGTTGGGGGGACTGGTGTTATGAACATCATGCTGGTTTCGGTGACAGAGCGTACTCGTGAGATTGGTCTCCGTAAGGCTTTGGGTGCGACACGTGCCAATATTTTAATCCAGTTTTTGATTGAATCCATGATTTTGACCTTGCTTGGTGGAGTTATTGGTCTAACCATTGCGACAGGCTTAACAGCTATAGCTGGTCTACTCTTGCAAGGATTGATAGCTGGTATAGAAGTAGGAGTATCAATCCCAGTTGCCCTATTTAGTCTTGCAGTTTCGGCTAGCGTGGGTATGATTTTTGGAGTTTTGCCAGCCAACAAGGCATCGAAACTTGATCCAATTGAAGCCCTTCGTTATGAATAGAATCAACAAGATGGACACTCGTCTATCTTGTTTTTGTATGGATTTCCCTATCGAAAATCATTAAAAATGTGATATAATGAAGTGTTAGAAAAACAGGTTTCATTTGCCTGGAAAGGAAAAATTATGTCTGAAAAGAATTTTTATATTACAACACCGATTTACTATCCATCTGGTAAACTTCATATCGGTTCTGCCTACACAACCATCGCATGTGATGTCCTAGCACGTTACAAACGCCTGATGGGCTACGATGTCTTTTATCTGACAGGTCTTGATGAGCATGGTCAAAAGATTCAACAAAAAGCAGAAGAAGCTGGTATTACACCACAAGCCTATGTTGATGGAATGGCAGTTGGAGTCAAAGAACTCTGGCAATTACTAGATATCTCATACGATAAATTTATCCGTACAACTGATGACTACCATGAAAAAGTTGTCGCGCAGGTCTTTGAACGCTTGCTTGCTCAAGATGATATTTACTTGGGTGAATACTCTGGTTGGTATTCAGTATCAGATGAGGAATTCTTTACAGAAAGCCAGCTTGCAGAAGTATTCCGTGATGAAGCTGGAAATGTGACTGGCGGTATTGCTCCATCAGGTCATGAGGTTGAATGGGTTTCTGAAGAATCATACTTCCTTCGCCTCAGCAAATACCAAGATCGTTTGGTAGACTTTTTCAAGTCCCATCCTGAATTTATCACTCCAGATGGTCGTCTTAATGAAATGCTTCGCAACTTTATCGAGCCAGGTTTAGAGGATTTGGCGGTTTCTCGTACAACCTTTACATGGGGTGTGCCAGTGCCATCTAATCCAAAACACGTTGTCTATGTTTGGATTGATGCCCTTCTTAACTATGCGACAGCGCTTGGATACGGTCAAGATGAACATGGTAACTTTGACAAATTCTGGAATGGAACAGTCTTCCACATGGTAGGAAAAGACATCCTTCGTTTCCACTCAATCTACTGGCCAATCCTTCTTATGATGTTAGATATCAAATTGCCAGATCGTTTGATTGCTCACGGTTGGTTCGTCATGAAAGACGGCAAAATGTCTAAATCTAAAGGGAATGTCGTTTACCCTGAAATGTTGGTAGAGCGTTATGGACTAGATACACTTCGTTACTATCTCATGCGTAGCCTTCCAGTTGGTTCAGACGGAACCTTTACTCCTGAAGACTATGTAGGCCGTATTAACTATGAATTGGCCAATGACCTTGGAAACCTCCTCAACCGTACGGTTTCCATGATTAACAAGTATTTTGATGGACAAATTCCTGCCTATGTAGAAGGTGTGACAGAATTTGATAATGCTCTTGCTGACGTTGCAGAACAATCAATCGCTGACTACCACACCTACATGGAAGCAGTTGACTACCCACGTGCACTTGAAGCAGTCTGGACCCTTATCTCTCGTACTAACAAATACATCGATGAGACCGCACCATGGGTCTTGGCTAAGGATGAAGCACTTCGTGATCAATTGGCAAGTGTCATGAGCCACTTGGCAGCCAGCCTGCGTGTTGTAGCTCACTTGATTGAGCCATTTATGATGGAAACCAGTCGTGCAGTTTTGACTCAACTTGGTTTAGCAGAAGTTGCTAGCCTTGAGAACTTGAAATTGCCTGATTTCCCTGCAGGTGTGACTGTAGTTGCTAAGGGAACGCCAATCTTCCCACGTCTGGATATGGAAGAAGAAATCGCCTATATCAAGGAACAAATGGAAGGTAACAAACCAGCAGTCGAAAAAGAGTGGAACCCAGACGAAGTTGAACTCAAACTAAACAAGGAAGAAATCAAGTTTGAAGACTTTGACAAGGTCGAAATCCGTGTCGCAGAAGTCAAAGAAGTGTCTAAAGTAGAAGGTTCAGATAAGTTGCTTCAATTCCGCTTGGATGCTGGTGATGGAGAAGATCGTCAAATTCTCTCAGGAATTGCAAAATTCTATCCAAACGAACAAGAATTGGTCGGCAAGAAAGTCCAAATCGTTGCTAACCTCAAACCTCGTAAAATGATGAAGAAATATGTCAGCCAAGGGATGATTCTCTCAGCTGAACATGATGGGAAATTAACCCTTCTCACAGTTGATCCAGCTGTACCAAACGGAAGTGTGATTGGGTAAAAATAGAGGCTCTATAATATTTGAATCTTTGTCTTGTTTCATGGGTTTAAGAAGATAACATGGAGTGAAATATAGTCAAAAAGCCGTTGCAAAGCGGTTTTTTGTTATAATTAATTGAAGAATGTAGAATCAAAGGAGAAAAATTTGATGAGATACATAACTCTTGGTCAAGGTGACAAAGAATTATCAGAAATTGTTCTCGGAATGATGAGAATAGAAGATAAGTCTGTAAAAGAAGTTGAAGAGCTTGTAGAAACAGCACTGTCTGTTGGAATCAATGCTTTTGACTTGGCTGATATTTATGGTCGTGGTCGTTGTGAAGAACTGTTAGGTCTTGTCCTAAAAAATCGTCAAGATTTAAGAGAAAAGATGTGGATTCAGTCCAAATGTGGCATTCGCATTGAAGAATTTACCTATTTTGATTTTTCTAAGGACTATATTATAAAATCAGTTGACGGAATTTTGCAAAGATTGAAGATAGATCATCTAGATAGCTTGCTCCTTCATCGACCAGATGCTTTGATGGAATCTGACCAAGTAGCAGAAGCCTTTGATCTCCTTTATAAACAAGGTAAGGTTCGAAATTTTGGAGTTTCTAATCAAAATCCTATGATGATGGAGTTGCTTAAAAAAGATGTCAAGCAGCCGTTAGCTGTTAATCAGCTACAATTGAGTGCGGCTTTTACACCAGGATTCGAATCAGGTTTTCATGTTAATATGGAAGATAGTCAAGCAGCTATGCGAGATGGCAGCATTTTTGAATACTGCAAATTACACGATGTGGTCATTCAAGCATGGTCTGTCTTACAATTCGGGTATTTTAAAGGGAATTTTGTTGGAAATGAGAAATTTCAAGCTTTAAATCAAGTACTTGATCGTTTAGCTACTAAATATGGAGTAACCTCTTCAACTATTGCCATTTCTTGGATATTGCGTTATCCAGCAAAAATGCAGGCAATCGTAGGTACAACAAATCCTAAGCACTTGAGAGAAGTTAGCCAAGCGGCAAACTTTAGCTTAACAAGAAAAGAATGGTATGAAATTTATCTTGCAGCAGGGAATAATTTGCCGTAAGTAGAAGCAGATGTAAATAAATCACAGTCAAAAAGCCGTTTTAAAGCGGTTTTTTTGTTATAATGAAGGGGAGAATTATTGATATTAAAGGAGAAAAACATGACATTTGAAGAAATTCTACCTGGGTTAAAGGCTAAGAAAAAATATGTACGAACTGGTTGGGGAGGTGCTGAAAACTATGTCCAACTTTTTGACACCATTGAACAAAACGGGGTTGCACTTGAAGTAACACCTTATTTCCTAATCAACGTTTCCGGGGAGGGAGAAGGCTTTTCCATGTGGAGTCCGACACCTTGTGATGTTTTGGCGACGGATTGGGTAGAAGTGCATGACTAGACGTGTACTCATTACAGGAGTGAGTTCAGGAATTGGACTAGCTCAGGCTCGACTTTTTTTAGAGAAGAGCTATCAAGTTTATGGAGTTGACCAAGGTGAAAATCCACTCTTAGAGGGTGATTTCCACTTTTTACAGAGAGATTTGACCTTGGACTTAGAGCCTATTTTTGACTGGTGTCCTAGGGTGGATGTTTTGTGCAATACTGCTGGAGTTTTGGATGATTACAAACCACTTTTGGAACAAACGGCGCAGGAAATTCAAGAGATTTTTGAAATCAACTGTATGACTCCTGTTGAGTTGACTCGCTATTACTTGACACAAATGCTGGAGAATAAAAAAGGGACCATTATCAATATGTGCTCCATCGCTTCGAGCCTAGCAGGTGGCGGTGGACACGCCTATACTTCTTCGAAGCACGCCTTGGCTGGCTTCACCAAGCAGTTGGCTCTAGACTATGCAGAAGCTGGGATTCAGGTATTTGGTATCGCTCCAGGAGCAGTCAAGACAGCTATGACCGCTGTCGACTTTGAACCAGGTGGCTTAGCAGACTGGGTGGCGAGTGAAACACCAATCAAACGCTGGATTGAGTCAGAAGAAGTGGCAGAAGTCAGTCTCTTTTTGGCCAGTGGAAAGGCATCTGCCATGCAGGGACAAATTCTGACAGTGGATGGTGGCTGGTCTTTGAAGTAGGAGGAGTTGGATGGAAATCAAAAAACACTTTGGAGTCTATGCTGTTTGCTTTGAAAATGGGAAGTTACTCTGCATTGAAAAAACGAGAGGCCCTTATCGACATCGGTATGATCTACCTGGAGGCAGACAGCAACTTGGTGAAGGACTGACGGAAACGCTGACTAGAGAAGTTATGGAAGAGACGGGATATGCTGTTAGAAGCTACTCCAATCCTCGAATCTACGATATTTTTGTCAGGGAAGAATTAAAAAATGTTATGGTTCACCATGTCATGGCCTTGTATGATGTTGAAATGAATGAGGAGGCACCTCAAGTTACGATTTCGGAAGCTGTATCTGATGGTGCGAATGATTCGCTGGGATATGTTTGGATGGATATTCAAAAAATCACAGAAGAAAATGCATCGCCATTAGTCTTGAAGGTTAAGACTGAATTATTAGGATTTCCAGAACTGGACAAGACTTCTTACATGAATTGGAAGGTGAATGATGAGAAACCAACTTGCCCTTAGTGGAGAAAAAATTCTTGAAAAAGTTTACCCACAACTATTTCACCACATTGGAATGATTCGTGGGGAGTATTTGTCGAGAGAGATCAACCAAAACATCCTGTTACCAAGTTGTCAGGAATTTGTAAAAGATTATCTAAACACTATTTGCTTCTTGTACTCAGATGAAGAGGTATGGTATCGTTTTTCAGAATTAACGAATACAGAATCCAATTGTTTAGAGGGAACTAAACAGCATTTTGACGAACGTCATCCTTTGTTTGGATATAGAGGAACTAGGCGTTTGCTGGCGTGTCTGGATGAATTTCAGGCTGAAGCACATGTCGTTACAGAAGTTTATCAAAATAATCCCAATCTATCTATTATCTTTCCTTTTGTCAATGATGCTGAGCAGTTAAAGCAAGCTATTACAGTATTGCGTCAGCAGGGTTTTACTGGGAAAATCGGCACAATGATTGAATTGCCGTCAGCTTATTTTGACTTGGATAGGATACTGGAAACGGGCATTTCAAAGATTGTAGTTGGAATGAATGATTTGACTTCTTTTATTTTTGCCACTGTGAGAAACAGTCAATGGCATGATATGGAAAGTCCAATTATGTTAGATATGCTAAGAGATATGCAGGATAAAGCAAGGATGAAAAAGATTGACTTTGCTGTAGCAGGCTATCTGAATGATTCTTTCATACAAAAAATGAATCAGATGGGTATCGAATGCATTATCCACTATAGTTCTATTCCAGAGATTTTTAATTTAGAGATTGACCATCCAGACCATCTCAAACATATAAAAGAAGAAAGTAAGAAATTACAAAGGAGCGCCCATGACACCGCAAGAAATGTGGAATGCATATAAGAAAATCAACCCCTCTATAGGAGATGAAATCGATGCTTGGGCTTTTGGAGTGGAACCAGACCTTTTAGCAGATTTGGTGTTAAGAGGCGAAAAGACTGCAACAGCATCAGCCTACGACCTCTATGCACTAGAAGCCGAGTCTCTTCCTCAAGAAGGAACTTTTGATGTCATTTTAGATAGTCAAAATCAGGCTGTCTGTATTGTTGAAATTACAAAGGTTTCTGTCCAGCCCTTCAATCAAGTTTCTGCTCAACATGCCTTTAAGGAAGGGGAAGGTGACAAATCCCTAGCCTATTGGCGTCAGGTTCATGAGGATTGTTTCGCCGAGTGGCTGAGAGAAGCAGGACTGACTTTTACACCTGAAAGCAAGGTTGTTTTAGAAGAATTTCGCAAGATCTACCCACTGTAGGCTATTAGAAGGAAGAAAGTTTTGGAAATCGCCGTCCAATCCTTTTTTCTCCAGCAAAACATGATATAATAAGTTTGTTTGAAGAAGAGCTCTAGCTCTTAAACTTAGATAGGAGAAAACTATGCAAGCAGTTGGACATTTTATTAAGCAATTTGTTCCTGAACATTATGATTTATTTTTAGACTTGAGTCGTGAGACCAAGACTTTTTCAGGGAAGGTAACCATCACTGGTCAAGCACAGAGTGATTGTATTTCCCTTCACCAAAAAGACTTGGAAATCGCCACTGTAGAAGTTGCAGGGGAAGCTCGCTCATTCACAGTTGATCATGAAAATGAAGCCCTTCATATTGAATTAGCTGAGGCTGGTCAAGTTGAAGTGGTTATCGCTTTCTCAGGAAAAATTACAGACAACATGACAGGGATTTACCCTTCTTATTACACAGTTGATGGAGTCAAGAAGGAAGTCTTGTCTACTCAGTTCGAGAGCCATTTTGCGCGTGAAGCCTTCCCATGTGTGGATGAGCCAGAAGCCAAAGCAACTTTTGACCTTTCTCTACGTTTTGACCAAGCAGAAGGTGAATTGGCCTTGTCTAACATGCCAGAAATCGATGTTGAAAAACGTAAGGAAACGGGTATCTGGAAGTTTGAGACAACACCTCGCATGTCTTCTTACTTGTTGGCCTTTGTTGCTGGTGATTTGCAAGGTGTAACCGCTAAAACGAAAAACGGTACCCTCGTAGGTGTCTACTCAACCAAAGCCCACCCACTATCTAACCTTGATTTCTCACTGGACATCGCCGTTCGTTCAATCGAGTTTTACGAAGATTACTACGGAGTCAAGTATCCAATCCCTCAATCTCTTCATATTGCTCTTCCTGACTTTTCAGCTGGTGCTATGGAAAACTGGGGTCTTGTAACCTACCGTGAAGTTTACTTGGTTGTGGATGAGAACTCTACCTTTGCCAGCCGTCAACAAGTTGCCCTTGTTGTGGCACATGAATTGGCTCACCAATGGTTTGGTAACCTCGTGACTATGAAATGGTGGGATGACCTTTGGCTCAATGAAAGTTTTGCTAACATGATGGAGTACGTCTGTGTGGATGCTATTGAACCAAGCTGGAATATCTTTGAAGATTTCCAAACAGGTGGTGTTCCGTCTGCCTTGAAACGTGACGCGACGGATGGTGTTCAGTCTGTTCACGTTGAAGTCAAACACCCAGATGAAATCAATACGCTCTTTGATGGCGCTATCGTCTATGCCAAAGGAAGCCGTCTTATGCACATGCTTCGTCGTTGGTTAGGAGATGCTGATTTCGCTAAAGGTTTGCACGCTTACTTTGAAAAACACCAATACAGCAATACCATCGGTCGTGACCTTTGGGATGCTCTTGGTCAAGCATCAGGACGTGATGTCGCAGCCTTCATGGATTCTTGGTTGGAACAACCTGGTTATCCAGTTCTCACTGTCAAAGTTGAAAATGATGTCTTGAAGATTTCACAAAAACAATTCTTCATCGGTGAGCACGAAGATAAGAACCGTCTCTGGGTTGTGCCACTCAATAGCAACTGGAAAGGCTTGCCTGATACACTCGAAACTGAAAGTATCGAAATCCCTGGCTACGCAGCCCTTCTTGCTGAAAATGAAGGAGCTCTTCGTCTCAACACTGAAAATACAGCCCACTACATTACAGACTATCAAGGAGACTTGCTAGATGCTATTCTTGCTGACTTAGTTGAGCTTGATAACACAAGCAAATTGCAGATTGTTCAAGAACGTCGTCTGCTTGCTGAAGCAGGGCACATTTCTTATGCTGACTTGCTCCCAGTCCTTTATAAACTTGCCAAGGAAGAGTCTTACCTTGTCGTTTCAGCTGTTTCTCAAGTAATTTCTGCCCTTGAGCGCTTTATCGATGAAGGAACAGAAGCTGAAAGAGCCTTCAAAGCCTTGGTTGCTAAATTGGCTCGTCACAACTATGACCGTCTTGGTTTTGAAGCTAAAGATGGAGAATCAGATGAGGATGAATTGGTTCGTCAGTTGGCTGTTTCTATGATGATTCGCTCAAATGATGCAGAAGCTAGTCAAGTCGCTAGCCAAATCTTCGCGGCTCACAAGGAGAATCTTGCAGGACTTCCAGCAGCGATTCGCTCACAAGTTCTGATCAATGAGATGAAACATCATGAGACTAAAGACTTGTTAGCACTTTATCTTGATACTTATACGCATGCAACAGATGCTGTCTTTAAACGCCAGTTGGCAGCAGCTCTTGCATACAGTACAGATGCGGATAATATCCAAAACTTGATTACTTCTTGGAAGGACAAATTTGTGGTCAAACCACAAGACTTGTCTGCTTGGTACTTCCAGTTCTTAAACCATCAAGCAACTCAGGAAACAGCTTGGTCTTGGGCGCGTGAAAACTGGGCTTGGATTAAGGCAGCTCTTGGAGGAGACATGAGCTTTGATAGCTTTGTTATCCTTCCTGCTCACGTATTTAAGACAGAACAACGCTTGGCGGAATACAAGGAATTCTTTGAGCCACAACTTTCTGATCTTGCTCTTAGCCGTAATATCGGCATGGGAATCAAGGAAATTGCTGCGCGTGTTGACTTGATTAACCGTGAAAAAACTGCAGTGGAAGCAGTCGTTCTTCAATACGGAAACGCATAAATAAGCCTAAAATAAAAAGAAAACTCAGCTATCTCATGTAAAATGTAGAGAGTTGAGTTTTTTTTAAGGCAAATTTGGTATAATGGTTTTAATAAGGAGGAGTTTCTCATGATAAAAATCTTATTAGTTGAGGATGACCTAGGCCTGTCAAATTCAGTATTTGACTTTTTAGACGATTTTGCGGATGTCATGCAGGTATTTGATGGTGAAGAAGGTCTCTACGAAGCTGAAAGTGGCGTCTATGACTTGATTTTGCTCGATTTAATGTTGCCTGAAAAAAATGGCTTCCAAGTCTTGAAAGAATTGCGTGAAAAAGGAATTACGACACCAGTTCTGATCATGACTGCCAAGGAAAGTTTGGATGACAAGGGACATGGATTTGAATTGGGAGCAGATGATTATCTGACCAAACCTTTCTACCTAGAAGAACTCAAAATGCGGATTCAAGCGCTTCTTAAACGTTCAGGTAAATTTAATGAAAACACCTTGACTTATGGAAATATTGTGGTTAATTTGTCAACCAATACTGTTAAAGTCGAAGATACTCCTGTCGAATTGCTAGGTAAAGAGTTTGATTTATTAGTTTATTTCCTTCAAAATCAAAATGTTATTTTGCCCAAGACTCAGATTTTTGATCGTCTATGGGGATTTGATAGTGACACAACGATTTCGGTTGTCGAAGTCTATGTTTCAAAAGTCCGTAAGAAATTAAAAGGAACCACTTTTGCAGAGAATTTGCAAACCTTGCGTAGTGTTGGGTATATTTTAAAAGATGTTCAGTAAACTAAAAAAAACATGGTATGCGGATGACTTTAGTTATTTTATCCGTAACTTTGGTGTATTCACTCTGATTTTCTCTACCATGACTCTGATTATTTTGCAGGTCATGCACTCGAGTCTTTATACTTCGGTGGATGATAAGCTTCATGGACTGAGTGAAAATCCTCAAGCAGTTATTCAGCTTGCTGTAAATAGGGCAACAGAAGAGATTAAAGATTTAGAGAATGCCGCTACAGATACTAGCAAGACGGAGATAAAACCAAATGTTAGTTCCAACACAGAAGTCATTCTTTTTGATAAGAATTTTACCCAGCTCCTTTCTGGAAACCGATTTTTGGGCTTGGATAAGATTAAACTAGAGAAAAAAGAATTAGGCCATATCTATCAAATTCAGGTTTTTAATAGCTATGGACAAGAAGAAATCTATCGCATGATTTTGATGGAAACCAATATCAGTTCGGTTTCAACCAATATCAAGTATGCAGCTGTCTTGATTAATACCAGTCAGTTGGAGCAGGCTAGTCAAAAGCATGAGCAATTGATTGTGATTGTGATGGCTAGTTTCTGGATTTTGTCTTTACTTGCCAGTCTCTATCTAGCTAGGGTCAGTGTTCGGCCCCTGCTTGAGAGCATGCAGAAGCAACAGTCCTTTGTGGAAAATGCCAGTCATGAGTTACGAACTCCACTTGCAGTTTTGCAAAATCGTTTAGAGACCCTTTTTCGTAAGCCAGAAGCAACCATTATGGATGTGAGCGAAAGCATTGCGTCTAGTTTGGAAGAAGTCCGAAATATGCGTTTTTTGACGACAAACTTGCTGAACTTAGCTCGTAGAGATGATGGGATTAAGCCGGAACTTGCAGAAGTTCCAACCAGTTTTTTCAATACGACTTTCACAAACTATGAGATGATTGCTTCTGAAAATGACCGTGTCTTTCGTTTTGAAAATCGGATCCATCGAACGATTGTCACAGATCAGCTTCTTTTAAAACAACTGATGACCATCCTATTTGATAATGCTATCAAATATACTGAGGAGGATGGTGAAATTGATTTTATGATTTCAGCGACTGATCGTAATCTTTATTTGCTAGTTTCCGACAATGGAGTCGGTATTTCAGCAGAAGATAAGAAGAAAATTTTTGACCGTTTTTATCGAGTGGACAAGGCTAGAACCCGCCAAAAAGGTGGCTTTGGTTTAGGTTTATCCCTAGCTAAGCAAATTGTAGATGCCCTAAAAGGAACCATTACTGTTAAAGATAATAAACCAAAGGGAACAATCTTTGAAGTGAAGATTGCCATCCACACACCATCTAAAAAGAAAAAATAAAAATATCGCTCCAGACGGGGCGATATTTTGGATTTATCTTCTACGTTTTCGTTTGATAATAAAGCGCTGAACTTTTAAAACAAGTAAGCTGGATCCGATTGCTGCGGCAAATGCAAGAGCAGGCGATAATTTTAATGATAAAAAGATAAAACTAAAGATAGCAATACAGATACAAAAAACAGCGATATTAACAAAAAATAGGATTTCCTTGAGATTGGCATCAGATTGTGCTTCAGGTGTATAATCTTGATAGCGAGGAACCTGCTGGCTTAATTCTTCTTGATAGTCTACCTCATAGGATTGTAATTTTCTTACGGGCATTATTCTCTCCTTAACAGTACATACCTATTTTATCATTTTTTCAGCAGAGAATTATTACAGAAAGGTTACAATAAGAATAAAGTCCCTTTTCATTTTTAAAGAATGGCTGATTTTCCAGAAATGTGGTATAATTTTTCTTATGGAAAAGATTATCATTACAGCAACTGCTGAAAGTATTGAACAAGTTAAACAACTGCTCGAAGCTGGCGTAGACCGTATCTATGTCGGTGAGAAAGATTTTGGCCTTCGTCTGCCAACAACCTTTAGTTATGACCAATTGC
>CAUQIK010000009.1:0-41406 GCA_963518035.1 uncultured Streptococcus sp.
AAGTGCCGGTAACGGTAGAAGTAACACCACAAAAAGATGATTACGATCCACAACCGAAACAACAAACAGTGGAACATGCTCAAGTACCACTAGCAAAAGATAGTATTCATAATGTTAAAGATTTACCCGAAGGTTCAACATTTGAATGGAAAGATAGTAAAATTCCAGACACTTCTAAACATGGTGAGAAAAAAGGAGTAGTAACTGTAACTTATCAAGACAGAAGTACAGAAGACGTTGAAGTTACAATTACAGTTAATCCTAAAGACTTTACTCCAGTGGTTCCGAAAGAAAAAGTACCGGTGAAAACACCTGATAACTTAACACAAGTTGAACAAGATAAAGTGAAGGAAAATGTGAAAAAAGCAAATCCAGGAAAAGATGTAACAGTTGATTCAAAAGGAAATGTGACGATTACAGATCCGGAAACAAAAGTCAGTCATGAAATTTCTCGAGATAAATTGGTATTTGCATATGCAAAAGGTGAACCAGAAACTTCGGAAATCCCTGAATTTAATGGCGGAGTGAACGCACCAGATTCACCAATTCATGAAGTTCCAGAGTTTGCGGGTGGTGTCAATGGAGAACCGGAAATTCAAGAAATCTTGCCAGAGTTTAATGGCGGAGCGAATACACCAAATTCACCAACACATGAAGTCCCAGAATTCAATGGAGGTGTAAATGGTGAGCTTCCTGATCCCGTAGAAGTACCGAAAGTCCAACTGATTATCACCAAGTGGGTTGATGAAAATGGTAAAGAATTGAAACCAGCGGATGCCAAAGCTCCAACGGTATTAGGTGAAGCCAATGAAGCATTTGAACATGGTGAAATTGAAGGGTATGTCTTTGTAAGAACAGAAACTAAAGGTGATGTTGTAACTCACATCTTCAGGAAAGTGAGTCCAGTTAGACCAACAGGTGACGGTCAACAAAGACCAGCTACACCATCTTACGATACAAATCCTAGACAGGATATTGCTACCCCTGCTGAGGTGCCAGCTACTCAACCGGCTGGACAACAACCAAGTCAAACAGTTGAAGTGCCTGCTCAATTGCAGAATGAAGTGTCAGAAACGAATCCATCAGTTTCTCAACCGAAAGCAATATTGCCAAATACTGGTACACAAGAAGACCGTGCTACAGGTGCATTAGGAGTTCTCTCTCTTCTTGGCGCATTTGGTTTGCTATTTGCCAAAAAGAAAAAAGACGATGAAGAGGAAGTTTAAATAGATGATCTCATCTGATCCTTAGTAGCTTTCCCTACATGAAGTCTTTGTAAATCAAAAAGAACTAGAAAACTCACTCATTTGTGAGAACTCTAGTTCTTTTTTCGTATTTCAAGAATTAGTCATTCGATTGTTGATGAATTGTCTAGTTCTTTTATATAAAGGGCTAAAAGTCTGTCCGATTGTCTGTTTTAGAATAGCAATTAGTGATGACTAAATCGCATTGACCAAGTCTTGAGCTTGTTTCTCAAGTGAGTTTAGGACTGTTTCTTCAAGAACCAATTTTCCGTCTGCCCAAGCAGAGTCATTAACACGTGCAGCAGTGAAATCACCAACGATTTGCGTACGGATAAATGGCAAGAGGTCCTTGTAAATAGCGAAAAGTTGATCGTGACCGGCATTAGCTACAGATGATACGGTGACAAACTTGTCTTGAAGGGCAGAAACACCACGTGTATCAGACAAGTCAAGGGAACGAGATAGCCAGTCAAGCAAGTTTTTCACTGTTCCAGGGATAGAGAAGTTGTAGACTGGAGAGAAGATCCAGATAGCATCCGCAGCAAGGACTGCTTCACGAGCAGCAGCTACAGCTGGATGAGTTGGAACTTCCAAATCTTGGCTGAAGAGAGGAAGGGCTGAATAATTAAGGTAGCTAACTTCTGCTTTACCAGCAAGTGCTTTCTCAGCTTCGAGAGCCATTTGGTGGTTGAAAGAACCTTGACGTAGTGATCCGACGATAAATAATACTTTTTTAGACATGATGTGTCTCCTTTTTCTTAAGTTTCCGAGAACTCTCTCGTTGTTATGAAATATATTACAACAAAACAAAAGGACTTGCAAGAAATTTGCTCAGAGTTTATTTGAAAATTATAAAATTGCTGAAACTCTAGTCACTTGCCACTGGAAAAGTAAGAACAGTTTTTTGGATTCTGGTTTGCTTTGAAGGGAGAAATAGAATTGGTTGCTTATACTCAATGAAAATCAAAGAGCAAACTAGGAAGCTAGCCGAAGACAGTACTTGAGTACGGCAAGGTGAAGCTGACGTGGTTTGAATTTGATTTTCGAAGAGTATTCTTATATTCACTTGTAATAAAGCTTAATAGATGGTAAAATAGACGAGTGAAAAAAAGACAAAAAAAAGCAAAAAATAATCTACTGTGGCAGTATGGTCTAGGGATGACGATTTTGTTTGTGGTTATCAGTGCTTCCTTTCTGTATCTGGTTTCTCTCGGCATGAAACCCTATCAAACAGCTAAAAGTGAAGGAGAAAAATTAGCTCAGCAGTATGCAGGATTAGAGCAGGCTGATCAGGTTGATTTATACAATGGCTTGGAATCTTACTACAGTGTTCTTGGTCATAATAAACAGCAAGAATCACTTGCTGTCCTGATTGGAAAAGATGACCATAAAATTTACGTTTATCAGCTAAATCAGGGTATTTCACAAGAAAAAGCAGAAGCTCTTTCGAAGGAAAAAGGAGCTGGCGAGATTGACAAGATTACCTTTGGCCGTTATCAAGACAAGCCAATCTGGGAAGTCAAGTCAGGCTCTGATTTTTATCTAGTAGATTTTGAAACAGGAGCATTGGTCAATAAGGAGGGCCTATGAAACTATCCAAGCGTGTTTCAGAAATGGAAGAAAGTGTCACTTTAGCTAGTGATGCGAGAGCAAAAAAATTAAAAGCTCAAGGTAAGGATGTCCTTTTCTTGACCTTGGGACAACCAGATTTTCACACTCCTGAAAATATTCAGGATGCAGCAGTTAAAGCTATTCGAGAAGGACAGGCTTCCTTCTATACAGTAGCTTCAGGTCTACCAGAATTAAAAGCTGCGGTGAATACCTACTTCGAGCGCTACTATGGCTATTCTGTCGCAAGTAACGAGGTTACCTTTGCTACAGGTGCCAAGTTCTCCCTCTATACTTTCTTTATGGCTGTAATCAATCCTTTAGATGAGGTTATTATTCCAACTCCATACTGGGTTAGTTATGGAGATCAGGTCAAGATGGCAGAAGGGATTCCAGTCTTTGTTCAAGCTAAAGAAGACAATGATTTTAAAGTCACGGTGGATCAACTAGAACTAGTTAGGACAGATAAGACAAAGGTTTTGGTTCTCAATTCACCATCTAATCCGACTGGTATGATCTATACTCGTGAAGAATTACTAGCTATCGGAAATTGGGCAGTTGAGCATGACATTCTGATTTTAGCAGATGATATATACGGTCGCCTTGTTTATAATGGAAATGAATTTGTTCCAATCTCAAGTCTATCAGAAGCAATTCGTAAGCAAACCATTGTTATCAACGGTGTATCTAAGGCCTATGCCATGACGGGTTGGCGAGTTGGTTTTGCGGTAGGTGACTCTGAAATCATTGCAGCTATGAGTAAATTGACGGGACAAACAACTTCAAATTTGACATCTGTTTCTCAATATGCGACTATTGAAGCCTTAACAGGACCACAGGAGTCTGTTGATGTCATGCGTCAAGCTTTTGAGGAGCGTCTCAATACCATTTATCCGCTATTATGTGAAGTCCCTGGTTTTGAAGTCGTTAAGCCACAAGGAGCCTTCTATCTCTTTCCAAATGTTAAAAAAGCCATGGAGATGAAAGGCTATACGGATGTGACTGACTTTACAACAGCTATTCTTGAGGAAGTTGGTTTGGCACTCATAACAGGAGCAGGGTTTGGAGCGCCAGAAAATGTCCGCCTCAGCTATGCGACAGACCTAGACACGCTTAAAGAAGCAGTTAAACGCTTGAAAGCATTTATGGAAAAATAAAAGAAAAAGAAAAGGAAAAATAATGACAAAACGTGTAACGATTATTGATGTAAAAGACTATGTTGGTCAAGAAGTGACGATTGGCGCTTGGGTTGCCAACAAATCAGGAAAAGGGAAAATCGCCTTCTTGCAATTGCGCGATGGAACAGCCTTCTTCCAAGGTGTGGCCTTTAAACCAAACTTTGTAGAAAAATTTGGTGAAGAAGTGGGACTTGAGAAGTTTGATGTCATCAAACGCTTGAGCCAAGAAACTTCTGTTTATGTGACAGGTATTGTCAAAGAAGACGAACGTTCTAAGTTTGGCTATGAATTGGACATTACAGATATCGAAGTGATTGGTGAATCTCAAGACTACCCAATCACACCAAAAGAACACGGAACAGACTTCTTGATGGACAACCGTCACTTGTGGCTCCGCTCTCGTAAGCAAGTGGCTGTGATGCAAATCCGTAACGCTATCATTTATGCAACTTATGAGTTCTTTGACAAGAACGGCTTCATGAAGTTTGATAGCCCAATTCTTTCAGGAAATGCAGCAGAAGACTCAACTGAACTCTTTGAAACGGACTACTTCGGAACGCCAGCCTACTTGAGCCAATCAGGTCAGCTTTACCTAGAAGCAGGTGCGATGGCACTTGGTCGTGTCTTTGACTTTGGTCCAGTATTCCGTGCTGAAAAATCAAAAACACGCCGTCACTTGACTGAGTTCTGGATGATGGATGCTGAGTACTCCTACTTGACACATGATGAGTCGCTTGACTTGCAAGAAGCTTATGTGAAAGCTCTTCTTCAAGGTGTTTTGGACCGTGCACCTCAAGCCTTGGAAACATTGGAACGTGATACAGAGGTCTTGAAGCGCTACATTGCAGAGCCATTCAAGCGTATCACTTACGATCAAGCCATTGACCTCTTGCAAGAGCATGAGAATGATGAAGACGCTGACTACGAACATCTTGAGCATGGTGATGACTTTGGTTCACCACATGAAACTTGGATTTCAAACCACTTTGGTGTGCCAACATTTGTCATGAACTATCCAGCAGCCATCAAGGCCTTCTACATGAAACCAGTTCCTGGAAATCCAGAGCGCGTGCTTTGTGCAGACTTGCTTGCCCCAGAAGGTTATGGAGAAATCATCGGTGGATCTATGCGTGAGGAAGACTACGATGCTCTTGTCGCTAAGATGGATGAACTTGGCATGGATCGTACAGAGTATGAATTCTACCTTGACCTTCGTAAATACGGTACAGTTCCACACGGAGGATTTGGTATCGGTATCGAACGTATGGTAACCTTCGCAGCAGGAACAAAACACATCCGTGAAGCTATTCCATTCCCACGTATGTTGCACCGTATCAAACCATAAATAAATATATAAAAGTAAAAGGTCAAATTGGCCTTTTATTTTTTATGATAAAATTACATAAAACATCGATTGATATATATATATATATATAGAAAAATCCTCATATTTTGCACATAAACGTAGACAGTTTAATTGAAATAATGTTATAATGTAAATTAGGGATTAAGTACCTAAGTGTAGCTGCTTTAATGTATAAATTAAGCTGGAAATGGAGGCGTTGTTTAAATACTTGGGTGTAATTCCGCAATTAAATTTTATTTAATTATTTAAAAAGGAGAAAATATGTATTCAAGAATGGACAAATACCACGGACAAAAGGTCCAACGCTTTTCAATCCGTAAGTATAGTTTTGGTGCAGCATCAGTAGCTGTAGCAGCTTACATGATGTTTGGTGGTGCAGCAACTGTTCACGCAGAAGCACCTTCAACAACTACAGTAACAAACGAACAAGTAAGTCCTAATGCTGGGAATCAAGCAGATTCAACCAAGCCTGTAGATTCAACTGAAACTTCTGCATCAACTGTGGCTACACCAACAACTGAGCAAGCAGCAGCCCCAGCTACAGCAACACCAGCTCCTGAGGTAGAACAACCATCAGCACCAGCTGAACCATCAAAAGCTGCAGAAGCACCAGTTGCAAAGGCTGACACAAGCAAATTGGAATCAGCAATTGCTCGTTTAGAAGCAGCTTTAGAAAAAGCATCATCAACTGAAAAAACAGCTTCAGCAATTGAAGCAGCAAAAGCAGAATTAGCAAATGCAAAAGCTGTAGTTGCTAATGAAGCTGCAACAAAAGAAGAAGTAGCAAAAGCTACATCAGCAGTAAACGGTAAAGCTTTCGTTATTGAAAGTATGCCAAAAGCAACTGCAGACAAGAAAGAAGAAAAAGAAAACAAAAATCAAGATCCACGTAATGGACAAGCCATTCCTGGACAAGGTGAAAGTGGATTTAGAACAGTAGATACTACAGCTGCAAATGCTGCATCAGAAGCAGAAAAATATAAAGGCATTCGTGATGCTGCTATTCCAGAGTTGCAAGCAAATATTGATAAACTTCAAGCTCAAATAGCAAAAGAAGAAGCGCTACCTGCGAATAAAAAAGATCAATTTAAAATTGATGTTTTAAAAGGTATTAAACAAAAAGCAGAAAATGTTATTACAACTGCAAAAGCAGCGGATGTAAGTTCAGCTCAAAAAATGAGCCAACAAGCAGAAGCTGTTAAATCTGAACGTGATTTATTGGCTTTATATTTGGCTGGTAAAGCAGAATTAGGAGCACCTATTAGTGAAAACCACGTTGCATACGGTAACAACCCAGCTAACGGTGTATTTGAAAGCTTAAAAGAAGGTTTCGGAGACAAAGTAACTTTCACTGATGCTGATAAAAAATCAGAAACTGTTACACAATACGAAAGTCCTCGTGATCTTACAAATAAATTAAATAATAATCCCGGTGCAAAAGATCCAATTGGAAGTGCAACCTATAACTGGCAAGAAAAAGCCATCACAAAAGATGATGCAGAACGTGGTGCATTAAATGGTTGGAAAATTGAAGTTGGTGAAAAAGTAAATGCTGTTAAACCGCTTGATGTAACAAATATCACAGATAAAGACGGTAATCCAAGTACACGTGAAGTTCCAAAATCAAAAATTTACACAAATGAGGGAGAATTGAAAAAATATCAAACCTCAGGTGAAAATACTTATGTAAATGGTAGCGGAATCTCACCAACAGTTACACCAACAATCGATGCAATGAGAAAAAATTCTTTCGGTGAAGTGAAAAACCGTGATTACTACCTAGAATTAGGAAGTAAAGGAAATACTATTTCTAAAGAGTACGATGTAAATGGAAATTCTCGTTTAAATGTTAACTTAATTCATAGTGCTGGTTATGGTACTTCTACAAGAACATTAAATGGTGAAAGAGTTAAACTTAAGATTGTTGATGCGTTTACTGGTGAAGAAATCAAACCAGTAGAAGGAGTAAACGGTCCATTACCAACTGAAGCTGGACCAACAGCAAATAATGGATGGACTCACTTAAATAGAATTTATGACATTCCTGCTACAACTACTAAAGTGAAAGTTTTAATTGAAGCAGGAGACCAGGGTACAAACGGATTACTTAAAGATAAAAATGTCACATTAAAAGATGGGTACTTAATCGGTGGTATTGGTATCGCAACTGCTCCAGCTGCTGAAGTAGTAACAACTGTTCGTTCAGAAGGTAGATCTGGTGAATACGGATATACTAAAGATACAATCTATGACAAAGATCAAAAAGGTACCTTTGATGTTACAATTAAAAACACTGGTGGAATGAATATTGACTACTATTCTGCATCAAATGCAGATGTAACAGTAGAAGTTCCAAAAGGTGTTATCCTTGATGATAAGGTTGTTAATGCTAATGGTGGTTCAACTTGGTTAGGAAATGTTTGGGCTAATAACGTTAAATATACTCCAAACGATCCAAACGATAAATCTAAAGGTGGAACATTAACATATAGTGTACCAGCAGGAAGCCGTATGGCAGCTGCAGAGAAAAACTCTCGTACAACAAGTATTCCATTTACAACTGCGGATAACTTCGTTGGACCAGCTGACTTCAAAGTGACTGTTAACAATGGTTTTGGAGATACTGATGCTGAAGGTAACAGATTATTCTCTTATACAAATAATGGTTTAAATACACCATATAAAAACCAATTCAGCCGTAATGGTTTAGCAAACTCTGATAATCCTGAATACAAATACGGAAAAGTAATCTTTATCAATAGCTTGAAAGCTAACTCAGTTGTAACAGTGCCAATTAATACATCAGAAGATGACTTGAAGAAAGTAGCTTATGCTAAAGCGCAAGAAACAATTGATTCTGCAGATTTCAAAAAATTATTAGCAGATGTATCAGGTACAGCAGCTCTTGATGGTGCTACAAATATTAAAGTTGTTAATAAAGATGATTTAGCAATTACAAAAGTTGCAGAAGATGGACGTGGGGTTGTACAAGTTCCTGTAACTTACACTGTTGATGGTAAAACTTATGAAACAACTGTGGACGTTGAAGTTAACGTTGTTGAATCTAAAACTAAACCAGTTGTAGTGTTTGAAGGAGATACCATTAAACCAACAGACGTTACAGCTAAAGTAGAACCATCTAATATTGATGGGGCGACTAACAAAGTTAATGAACCAAAAGCAAGTGATATCTTTAAAACAAATGGAAAAGCTGGAGAAACGGGATTAACAATTCCAACAACCATTACTCATACTGTAAATGGAACAGATATTACAGAAGATGTAGCAGTACCAGTTACTGTTCTTCCAAGAACAGAAGGTGAAATCGACGTCCCTAAAGGATCCACTCCAGAAACTGTTAAAGAAACTCTAAAAAATAAAGCAAATGAGTTAATTAATACTCCAGACTTCCCACAAAAAGTACCAACAGGATACAAAGTTACTGTAGGAGAAATTCCAGAGATTCCTGCTGATATAGCAAATAAAAAAGGTGAGCCTGTAGTTGTAAAAGTACCAGTAACATTTACATCTCCAGAAGGTGACACTTATACTTCAGAAATCCCAGTAACAGTAAATGTTAAAGGTTCAGAAGTGAAACCTGTATATGTAGTGGAAGGAAACCAACCAAAACCAGCTGATGTTAATGAAGCAGTTACACCTGATAAAGGTGGAGATTTAACTCCTGTAACTGAAGCTGATATCAATAAAGACGTTCCTACGGATAAAGTTAAAGTAGGAGCAACTGATTTGTCAGTTAAAGCAACTGTTAAATACCCAACTGGTGATGAAACTGTAGAAGTTCCAGTTAAAGTATTACCAAAAGCAACACCAACAGGTGTGACAGTACTTAAAGATACTGATGATACTGCTCTAACAAATGTTGTGAAAGAAAAAGCAAATGAAGCAGTAGGTAAATTAACAAACTTACCAGATGGAATTACTGCATCACTAGATGAAAGACAAACTTCTTACACATTACCAAAAACAGATTCAAACGGTGATAAAGATACAGTTCCTGTAAAAGTCTTATATAAAGATGCCAAAGGAAATGTTGTGGGCGAAGATACAATTAACGTACCAGTTAAAGTAGTAAGCTCAACACCAAAACCAGTAGTAGTGTTTGAAGGTGAAACACCAAAATTGGACAAAGATTCAGTAACACCAGGTGAAGGTGGAACAGTTGGAGAACCAACAACAGTTCCATCTACAAAAGATAAAGCTGGAGCTACAGATGTAACAGTTGATGTACCAGTAACTTACGACAATGGAAAAGTAACTGAAACAGTTAAAGTTCCAGTAACAGTATTACCAAAAGCAACAGCTGATGTAACAGTAGTTAAGAATACTACTCCAGATAAACTGAAAGAATTAGCAAAAGATAAAGCTAAAGAAGCAGTTGAAGCAACAGACTTCAAATCTAAATTACCAAACGGAGCAACAGTAACTGTTGGTGATGTAACTGAAGAAGTATTAGCTAAATTAACAGAGAAAAAAGGAACAAACACAGGAACTGTTAATGTACCAGTAACATATAAAATCCCTGGTGATGATACTCCTTACACAACTACAATTCCAGTAAAAGTAAATGTGAAAGGTTCAGATGTTAAACCTGTATACGTTGTAGAAGGTGATAAACCAAAAGCTGAAGATGTAAACAAAGCAATCACTCCTGATACAGATGGAACTAAAACACCTGTAACTGATGAAGAAATCAACAAAGCTGTCCCAACAACAGAAGGAAAAGTAGGTTCACCAGATGTTAAAGTTACTACAAAAGTAACATATCCTAACAATGTTGAAGAACCAATTACAGTACCAGTAACAGTATTACCAAAAGTTAAACCAGAAGGTGTAACAGTACCGAAAGATGCTGATAAGACTGAATTAGCGAAAGTTGTTAAAGAAAAAGCAGAAGAAGCAGCTAAAAAACTTGAAGGACTTCCAGACGGTGTAACTGTTACTGTAACAAATGTTGACACAACTCCTGGAACAGATAAAACAGGTAAACAAACACCAGCAACTGTAACAGTTGAATACAAAGACAAAGATGGAAACAAAATCACTAAAGTGATTGAAGTGCCAGTAAATGTTGTATCTTCAACTCCACCAGCAGTAGTAGTATTTGAAGGTGATACACCAAATTCTGAAGATATTAAGAAAGGTATTACACCTGGAGAAGGTGGAACAGTAGGAGACCCTACAAAAGTTCCATCTACAGTAGGAAAAGCAGGAGCAAAAGACGTTGAAGTAGAAGTACCAGTAACATACGGAAATGGTAAATTCAAAGAAAACGTTAAAGTTCCAGTAACAGTATTACCAAAACCAAAAGCTGGAGAAGTTGTTGTACCAAAAGATCTTTCAGAGAAAGAATTAAAAGATAAAGTTGGTAAAGATGCAGAAAATGCAATCAACAACGACGAATTCAAGAAAAAACTTCCTGAAGGAGCAACTGTTAAAGTTGATTTAACAAATGTTACAGTACCAAAAACTTCAGAACCAGGAAAAGCTGGAGAAGTAGAAGTACCAGTGATTTACACTGTCAATGGTAAAGAGTACAAAACAACAGTTAAAGTACCAGTAACAGTGGTTGAAGGTAAAGAACAACTTGTACCAAAAGGTGATACTCCAGATCCAAAAGATAACATTACACCAGGAAATTACCCAGAAGGAGCTACATTCGAATACGATACACCAGTAGATACTTCTAAACCAGGTAAAAAAGAAGCTGTTGTTATTGTTAAGGATAAAGATGGTAAAGAAATTGTACGAGTTCCTGTAGTAGTGAATGTGGTAGAACCAAAAGTTACTCCAATCATTGTTCCAGAAAGAACTAAATTAACTAAAGAAGATGTAGAAAAACACATCGAAATTCCAGGAATAACTGGATGGGAAATCGTAGGGGAACCTGAGTTTCCTGAAACATTCCCAGCTGGTGTAAGACCATCAGCAACAGTTACAGTTAAATTACCAAATGGTAAAACAATGAAAGTACAAGTACCAGTAATTGCTACACCAACTGTAACACCAATCGTTGTACCTCAAGGAACAACAATTACACCAGATGATGTGAAGAAACATGTCAACATTCCTAAAGAATCAGGATGGGAAATTATTGAAGTTGGAGAAATCCCAACAACTGAAACACCTGGAGAAAAAACAGCTGTTAAAGTTAAGGTGAAATTACCAACTGGTGAAATTATCGAATTAGAAGTACCAGTAAAAGTAACACCTAAAGAGTCTACAGATCTTATTCCGGCACCAGTTCAGCCTGATCAAGTTGTGACTTACTATGTAGATGAAAATGGTAAAGCTATCTCTCCAAGCGAAAACGGCGCACAATCTCCTAAGGCTGTTTCTGGATATGAATACCAAACAACTACAAAAGATCCAAATGGAAATCTTGTACACCACTACAAGAAAGTGGCAACGCCACAACCTGCTGGACCAACTGCTCCTGAACAACCTGCAGCTCCAACAGCTCCAGCAGAACCAGGACAAACAGCAACACCAAATCAAACTCAACCAGCGGCACCAGTTCAAGCAGATGCAACAGTAGCAACTGATACAACTGCTAAACCAGCAACACCTAAATATGTTGAAGGTCAAAAAGAATTGCCTAACACAGGTACAGAAGCCCATGCAGGCCTAGCAGCACTTGGACTTCTTGGAGCTCTTAGTGGATTTGGACTTCTTTCTCGCAAGAAAAAAGAAGACTAAAAACTTATAGTTTTTGAGAAGATGATTCGTCATCTTCTTTTTTTTATGTCAAGATTGAAAATATTATATATTTATTTTAGTATAAGTGCATTATTTGTATTTTTATGCAATATATATATATATATATTCAAGTATCTTTGGGAAGAGTCTGATAATATTATTTTTTTGTACCTAGGACACAAAAATAATATAAATGAATCGAGTATAAACGAGACATATTTATGGACAAGTTAATTTTATTTATGATAAAATAAAAGAGTTGTTTTTATAAAAACCAACATATATATTTATATGTAATCATAAAACTTTTAGATTGAGATAAACAGGAGAAAACATGTATTCAAGAATGGAAAAATACCATGGTAGAAGAGCCCAGCGCTTTTCTATTCGTAAGTATAGCTTTGGCGCTGCTAGTGTCCTTTTGGGAACGGCACTTGTTTTAGGTGCTAATGGAGTGCAAGCTGATGAGACTCTACCAGTAAATCCGGCTACTTCTGATATTGCAGCTACAAATAAGAAGGATGCAGACTCTGCTTTAACAACACCTGTTGTTGAAGAACTTCCAGAATTAAAGATTGATGATGTAAAAGCAGAAGAAAAACCTGATGCTAAGGAAGATGCTAAAACTGCAGCAACACCTGTAGCAGAAAAAGAAGTTACTGAAGAGACTGCAGAAAAAACTGGTAAAAAATTAGAAACAGATGTAAAAGAAAAATCTGACAAAGAGCAAGCTGATAAAAAAGAAGCAACTAAAGAAAAAACTGACAAAGAAGCATCTGAGAAAGTTGAAACAGAAAAAGCACAAGATGATGTTAAGACAGTTCTGACTCAATTGACTTCAGAAGCTGAGGTTATGGCAACAGTAGCCTCAAACTTCTCAGATAAAGAAGTGAAGGATGTTGAAGCTAAACAAAAATTGTCAGCTGCAGTTGCTGCAGTCAAGCTTGAAGCAGTAGCATCTAAAGGTTTACTTTCATCTGATGCTTCTAAAGACCAGATGGTAGCCCAAGTAAATCGTCTTTCAGCTGCCATCGAAGCAGTCTATGCTGAAATGAAGCGTGCAGGACATGCAGGTAAAGTAGAAGCAGTATTAGCTGATACTGATTCAAAAATTACAGGTAGAGACGTTCTTAAAGATGGAGAAACAGTTAAAGCTGTAACAAATGCTTATGTTGATATGAATGCTGATAATACAAAACCTGTAGGATGGGGATTTGATACTACTATTAGCACATCAACTCTTAAAGCAGGTTCTATTACAAAAATTGAACTGACTAACTTAGCTGAGCTAGGTGCTGGTTTGGCAAAAAATACGGAAATCAGAGCGACTGATGGAACAGTAGTTGGTAAAGTTAAATCTATCGACTTTAAAACAACTACAGGAAACAACAATAACAAATCTGTACCATATTGGGCGCAACGTACACAACGTGGTATGACTTATGATCAGCGTGTTGCTGAGCAACCAGCGGTAGCTAACGAAACTGGTACATACACTTACAACATCGAGTGGAACGATAAAGTAAAAGACTATCCTAATGTGTCATTTGGAGCGAGTAACTTAGCAGGATCAGGATATTTAGCACCAGAAATTTCAAAAGATACTCCGTATACAGCAACTATCAAAATTGATGGGCGTACAGTTCTTGAACATACTTATACAAGAAAAGGTCAACAACCTAGCTATCAAAAACAAGGTACTAGTGCATCACTAAGTGAAAACAATGGATTGACATACCTTAACAATGAGCAAATAGGTAGAAGTGATTCAATCGTATTAAAAACTGATTCAGATATTCGTTATGGAGTAGGATCTAAATTTACGATTAAACTTCCAAATGCAGATTTTACTGAATTCAAAGAACTTGAAGGAAGTTCTAACTTTGTAAATGGATTAAATACAGCGTCTACTATTAACCCTAATAAAGGAGATAGTATTACATATCGTCCAGCTAGTCGATGGGCTAATGTTAAAGCTAACGAAAACAACGTTTGGATTCTCAACGATGGTCGTGATAGTGGGTTCACATTAACGCCTCGATTAATCTCACCAACTGAGTTAGAACTTACAGTTACAGAAGGTGCTATTCAAGAAGGTTCTACCGTTTCTATGCCTTTACAATCTTTAGGTATTGAAAAAGTAATAAAAGACAAAACTTTAACAAGTGAATATTCTAAAATTACTTATGAAAATGGATTAATTAAAGAAGGTTTTGTAGGAAACGATAAAACTGCAGCAACTCTTACTGTATCAGGTGGAGAATCTGTTAACGGTGAGAAAGAAGATGTTATAACTACAGTGCCAAATGGTTGGAAAGTTCAAGGTGACGGTAAAGTTCAAGGTGAGCCACCAACAGGAGCTGTTGTTAGAACATTCACAGATTTAGTGACAGGTAAAGTTATAGGTTTCGAACCAACAAAATATACGGGGAATATTCCTTTAAGTGAAGATGGTTCAAAAGATTATACTAATGTACTTGGAAACAAATATGATGTAAGTAATGATCCCGTAGACTTAGTTAAAGAAGTTAATGGAGAAGAATACATTCTTGCAGATCTTCCTCCTGAAAACGTAAAAGGAACACTAAGTGTTACGAAGACAAGAGCAAGAGATATATATTCTGAAGAAGAATTAAAAGCTAAAGGTATAAATGGATCTGCATTTGTTACCCCAGCACAGTATGATTATGTTAAGAAAACAAAAGTAGAAGAAGTAAACCGTACAATTAAATTTGTATATGCGGATGATGTTAAAGACCTTGCAGGTACAGAAGTATTCCCATCACAAAAACAAACTGTAAGCTACACAGGTTCAATCAAGTTAACTGCAGAAGGTAAAGCGGTAATTAACTCTAATGACAGACCAGTTTATATTAACTGGAAAGGAACTGATGGACAAAGCACTGATCTTCCAGAACTTGCAGTACCTCAAAAAGAAGGTTACATCGCAAGTGTTGAAAAAGTACCAGTACAAGCAACAACAGCTACAGATGAAGATTACGAATATGTTGTTAAATATACAGCAATCCAAAAAGCGAAAACAACATTTGTAGACGAAAAAGGAAATGCAATTCCAGGAGTAGCTGAAATTACTGAACAAGGTGGATCAGAAACTCCATTAACTAAAGAAGCTGAAGTAAAAGCTAAGATCAAAGAACTTGAAAACAAAGGATATGAATTAGTATCTAATACATACCCAGAAGGTGGTAAGTTCGATAAAGATAAAGATACAGATCAAGAGTTCAAAGTAACGCTTAAAGCTAAAGAAGTTACAGTAACACCAGATCAACCAAAAACACCAGGAACTCCAGTAGATCCAAACAACCCAGACGGACCTAAATACCCAGCTGGACTTGAAGAAAAAGATCTAAACAAAACAGTCACACGTACAATCACATACGTATACGCAGATGGAACTCCAGTTATGGAAAATGGAGCACCAAAAGTAGTAACACAAGAAGCTAAATTCACACGTGAAGCAAAAGTAAACTTAGTTACAGGAGAAGTTACATACGGAGACTGGTCACCAGAACAAGACTTACTTGAAGTTAAATCGCCAGAAATTGCTAAACATACAGTTAATAAAGCTACAGTAGCGACAGTGCAAGTAACTAGCGCTTCAGAAGATATTAATGAAGTAGTTACATATACACCAGTTCAAAAGGCAACAACAACATTTGTTTATCAAGATAAAGATGGTAATGTTAAACAAGTAGAAGGAAATGAACCTATTTCTGAAACAGGTACAAATGGAGAAAAACTTACAAAAGCAGAAGAAATCGCTGCGAAAATCAAAGAAGCTCAAAACAAAGGGTATGAAGTAGTTTCGAACAACTATCCAACAGATGGAGTATTCGATAAAGATGTTGATACTGATCAAGAGTTTACAGTAACACTTAAAGAACGTGTAGTACCAGTAACACCAGATCAACCAAAAACACCAGGAACTCCAGTAGATCCAAACAACCCAGAAGGACCTAAATACCCAGCTGGATTAGAAGAAAAAGATCTAAACAAAACAGTAACACGTACAATCACATACGTATACGCAGATGGAACTCCAGTGTTAAATGAAGATGGAACTCCGAAAACAGTAACACAAGAAGCTAAATTCACACGTGAAGCAAAAGTAAACTTAGTTACAGGAGAAGTTACATACGGAGATTGGTCAGAAGCTAAAGATTTAGCTGAAGTTAAATCACCAGTAGTAACAGGTTTCTTAGCTGATAAAGCAAGTGTAGCACTGGTAAATGTAACAGGTGATTCAGAAGATATTAAGGAAGTGGTAACATACAAACCATTAGGATCATGGGTACCAAATATTCCAGGTAAAACACCGACACCAATCAAATATCCAAATAATCCAAATGATCCAACAAAACCAGGAGATAAACCAATTCTTCCATACGAACCAGGTATGACTCCAAAAGATGGAAATGATCAACCACTTAAACCAGTAGATCCAGCAGATCCAACAAAAGGATATATCGTACCAGATCTTCCAACAGATCCAAGTCAAGATACACCAATCAACTACGTAAAAGATACTCAAAAAGCGAAAACGACTTTCGTAGATGAAAAAGGAAACCCAATTCCAGGTGTTGATGCTATTACTGAACAAGGTGATTCAGATACACCATTAACAAAAGAAGCTGAAGTAAAAGCTAAGATCAAAGAACTTGAAAACAAAGGATATGAATTAGTATCTAATACATACCCAGAAGGTGGTAAGTTCGATAAAGATAAAGATACTGATCAAGAGTTCAAAGTAACACTTAAAGAACGTGTAGTACCAGTAACACCAGATCAACCAAAAACACCAGGAACTCCAGTAGATCCAAACAACCCAGACGGACCTAAATACCCAGCTGGACTTGAAGAAAAAGATCTAAACAAAACTGTCACACGTACAATCACATACGTATACGCAGATGGAACTCCAGTGTTAAATGAAGACGGAACTCCAAAAACAGTAACACAAGAAGCTAAATTCACACGTGAAGCAAAAGTTAACTTAGTTACAGGGGAGGTTACATACGGCGATTGGTCAGAAGCTAAAGATTTAGCTGAAGTTAAATCACCAGTAGTTAAAGGATACTTAGCTGATAAAGCAACAGTACCAGCTACAAAAGTAACTGCAGATTCAGAAAATACTAAAGAAGTAGTAACCTACAAACCAATCGGTTCATGGATTCCAAACATCCCAGGACAACCAACAAACCCAATCAAATATCCAAATAATCCAGATGATCCAACACAACCAGGTAAACCAACAGAAGTGTTACCATATGTACCAGGATTCACACCGAAGGATAAAGATGGAAATCCACTTAAACCAGTAGATCCAACAGATCCAACAAAAGGATACGAAGTACCAAATCTTCCAACAGATCCAAGTCAAGACACTCGAATCAACTACGAAGCTAACAAAGCTAACCTAGTAGTTAAGTATGTAGATGAAAAAGGCAAAGATCTTCTTCCTACAGAAACTACAGAAGGTAAAGTAGGCGATGAGTACTCTACAAGTGGAAAAGTTATTACTGGATACGTATTGGAACGTGTAGAAGGTGAAGCTAAAGGTAAGATTGGAGAAAACGGTACAACAGTAACATACGTGTACAAACCAATCGGTTCATGGATTCCAAATATCCCAGGTCAACCAACTAACCCAATCAAGTATCCAAACGATCCACAAGATCCAACAAAACCAGGACAACCAACAGAAGTGTTGCCATACGTTCCAGGATTCACTCCAGAAGATAAAGATGGCAACCCACTTAAACCAGTTGATCCGAAAGATCCATCAAAAGGATATGTAGTACCAAACATCCCAACAGATCCAAGTCAAGATACAGTAATTAACTACGTAGCAAACAAAGCTAAACTAGTAGTTAAATATGTAGATGAAAATGGCAAAGACTTAATCCCTTCAGAAACAACAGAAGGAAAAGTAGGCGATGAGTACTCTACAAGTGGAAAAGTTATTACTGGATACGTATTGGAACGTGTAGAAGGTGAAGCTAAAGGTAAGATTGGAGAAAACGGTACAACAGTAACATACGTGTACAAACCAATCGGTTCATGGATTCCAAATATCCCAGGTCAACCAACTAACCCAATCAAGTATCCAAACGATCCACAAGATCCAACAAAACCAGGACAACCAACAGAAGTGTTGCCATACGTTCCAGGATTCACTCCAGAAGATAAAGATGGCAACCCACTTAAACCAGTTGATCCGAAAGATCCATCAAAAGGATATGTAGTACCAAACATCCCAACAGATCCAAGTCAAGATACAGTAATTAACTACGTAGCAAACAAAGCTAAACTAGTAGTTAAATATGTAGATGAAAATGGCAAAGACTTAATCCCTTCAGAAACAACAGAAGGAAAAGTAGGAGATGAGTACACAACAACTGGAAAAGTTATTCCAGGACACCTACTTGTTCGTGTTGAAGGAGAAGCAAAAGGTAAGATTGGAAAAGATGGTTCAACAGTAACATACGTGTACAAACCAATCGGATCATGGATTCCAAATATCCCAGGTCAACCAACTAACCCAATCAAGTATCCAAACGATCCACAAGATCCAACAAAACCAGGAAGTGATAAACCTGTTCTTCCATACGTACCAGGTCATACACCTGTTGATGGAAACGGTCAACCACTTAAACCAGTTGATCCAAATGATCCAACAAAAGGATACATCAGTCCAGATATCCCAACAAATCCAGGTGAGGATACACCAATTAATTACATTCCAAATGTAACTCCAAATGGGGATCAGGACGGTTATACTCCACAACCAAAACCGCAACCTGAACAAGTTGTGACTTACTATGTGGACGAAAATGGTAAAGATATCGCACCAAGTGAAAAAGGAGCACAAGCTCCAAAAGGAATTTCAGGTTACGAATACGTAACAACTACGAAAGACCCTAATGGAAATCTTGTACATCATTATAAGAAAGTGGCAACACCACAACCTGCTCCATCAACACCAGAGACTCCTGAACAACCAGTAGCTCCAGTGCAACCGGAACAACCAACAACTCCAACCCAACCTGCTGTTCCAACACCAGCTGAAACATCAGTACCAACTGATTCAGCTACTCAACCAGCAACACCTAAATATGTTGATGGTCAAAAAGAATTGCCTAACACAGGTACAGAAGCTAACGCTAGTCTTGCAGCGCTTGGACTTCTTGGAGCCCTAGGGGGATTTGGACTTCTTGCTCGAAAGAAAAAAGAAGACTAAAAACTCATAGTTTTTGAGAAGATGATTCGTCATCTTCTTTTTTTATTTCGGTGTTTTTACTTGCGTAAAAAATTTTTTTCTAGTATAATAGTTTATTGTGAGCGAACCTCACTTACCCCTTGCAAAGTCTTGGGGTCATTAGACCAAAAGGAGGAACATATCAATGGCTAAATACGAAATTCTTTATATTATTCGTCCAAACATTGAAGAAGAAGCTAAAAACGCTTTGGTAGCACGTTTTGACTCTATTTTGACTGACAACGGTGCAACTGTTGTTGAATCAAAATCTTGGGAAAAACGTCGTCTTGCATACGAAATCCAAGATTTCCGTGAAGGACTTTACCACATCGTTAACGTTGAAGCAAACGACGATGCAGCTCTTAAAGAGTTTGACCGTCTTTCAAAAATCAACGCTGACATTCTTCGTCACATGATCGTCAAACTTGACGCGTAAGAAGGTAAATTATGATTAACAATGTTGTACTTGTAGGGCGTATGACACGTGACGCTGAGTTGCGTTATACCCCATCAAATGTAGCAGTTGCGACTTTTACTCTTGCAGTAAACCGTACATTTAAGAGTCAAAATGGCGAACGTGAGGCTGATTTTATCAATGTCGTTATGTGGCGCCAACAGGCTGAAAACCTTGCTAACTGGGCTAAAAAAGGCTCACTTATCGGGGTGACAGGTCGTATCCAGACTCGTAGTTACGATAACCAGCAAGGACAACGTGTCTACGTGACAGAGGTCGTGGCTGAGAATTTCCAAATGTTGGAAAGCCGTAGTGTGCGTGAGGGTCACACAGGTGGAGCTTACTCTGCACCAACTGCAAACTATTCAGCGCCTACAAATTCAGTACCAGACTTTTCACGTGATGAAAATCCATTTGGAGCAACAAATCCGTTGGATATTTCAGATGATGATTTACCATTCTAATGGACAACTAAACTTATAAAGGAGAAAAAACATGGCTCAACAACGTCGTGGCGGATTCAAACGCCGTAAAAAAGTTGATTACATCGCAGCAAACAAAATTGAATATGTTGATTACAAAGATACTGAGCTTCTTAGCCGTTTCGTTTCAGAACGTGGGAAAATCCTTCCTCGTCGTGTAACAGGAACTTCAGCTAAAAACCAACGTAAAGTAACAACAGCTATCAAACGTGCTCGCGTAATGGCTTTGATGCCTTTCGTAAACGAAGATTAAAGAAAAGACCCCGACGGGTCTTTTTTTCACGAGCCTTGAAATGAGAGAGCGAGTTGGGGTCCAGTGGACCTCTTTTTCATGAGCTTGAAAACAAGAAAGCGAATTAAGACCCCGACGGGTCTTTTTTTTTCACGAGATAGTTTTTTTCTGACCTTGGCGTGCTATAATGGTAATAGAAAGAGTAAAGGTTGGTAAGTCAAAGATGAATTGTACGATTAGAAATATGATTAAGTCTGATATTGAATCCTTATCTCATGGATTTATCAATCAAGGTTGGCCTGGTAGAGAGGAAATTTTGGTTAGATATTTTCTGGAACAGGAAAGTGGGGAGAGAGAAGTCTTAGTTGCAGAGATTGATGGTGCTGTAGCGGGCTACGTTACCATTTTGCCCTCTGCTAAACATGGTCCTTTTGCAGAAGTCTATCCAGAATTATCAGATTTTAATGTGTTTGAGCCTTTTCGAAATCAAGGGATTGGGAATCAACTGCTAGAAGAAGCAGAAAAACGAGTCAAGTTTGTTTCGAGTAAGGTCACTCTTGGTGTAGGTTTGCACTCAGGCTATGGACCTGCCCAGAGATTGTACATCAAACGAGGCTATATTCCAGATGGTTCAGGCGTTTGGTATCGAAATCAACCCTTGGAAATGAATGCTACTATTCAAAATAATGATGATTTAGTTCTGTACTTATCCAAGAAGTTCGAATAAGAGATAGCGAATTTCTTTGAAAATAGGGGATTTAGCTACTTTATGGTATAATGGAAAGAGTTAGATTGAAAGAGGTAGTGAGATGGATGCGAAATTAAGATACAAGGCAAAGAAGATCAAGATTGTCTTTTTTGATATTGATGATACATTGCGGAATTCAAAGACAGGTTTTATTCCAGCTTCAATCCCAACTGTTTTTAAGCAATTACGTGAGAAAGGAATTTTGACAGGTATTGCTTCTGGACGAGGGATTTTTGGTGTCGTTCCGGAGATTCGTGAGCTCAAACCTGACTTTTTTGTAACCTTAAATGGGGCCTACATCGAAGATAAAAAAGGTCAGGTTATTTATCAACGTCAGATTGAGAAGTCAGATGTTGAGGAGTATATCTCTTGGGCCAAGCAAGAGGGAATTGAGTATGGTTTGGTTGGGAGTCATGATGCAAAGTTGTCGACTCGCACCGATATGATTAGTGAAGCTATCAATCCAATTTATCCCGACTTAGATGTGGATCCAGATTTCCATGAAAAAGAAGATATCTATCAGATGTGGACTTTTGAAGATAAGGGAGATGACTTGCACTTGCCTGATAGTCTCTCAGATAAACTTCGCATGGTTCGTTGGCATCAACATTCGTCTGATATTGTGCCGATTTCAGGCTCCAAAGCGACGGGTGTGGAAAAGGTTGTGGAACACCTTGGCTTGAAATCAGAGAACGTCATGGTTTTTGGAGATGGACTCAACGACTTGGAACTCTTTGATTATGCTGGAATCAGCGTTGCAATGGGAATTTCTCATGATAACATCAAAGAAAAAGCAGATTATATAACAAAAACACTAGAAGAAGATGGCATTTTTGATGCCTTAGAAGGATTTGGTATGGTAGAAAAAGAATTGCATTTCCCACAAGTAGACATTGAAACAGTAGAAGGTCCGCTAGCGACCATTAAAACAAATCACGGAGACTTGCGTATCAAGCTCTTCCCTGAACATGCTCCTAAAACAGTGGCCAACTTTGTTGCTCTGTCTAAAGATGGTTACTATGATGGTGTCATTTTCCATCGTATTATCAAGGACTTTATGATTCAAGGTGGAGACCCAACTGGAACTGGTATGGGTGGCGAGTCAATCTACGGTGAATCATTTGAGGATGAATTCTCTGAAGAACTTTACAATATCCGTGGTGCCCTTTCTATGGCTAATGCTGGTCCAAATACCAACGGTAGCCAGTTCTTTATTGTGCAAAATCAACACCTGCCTTATTCTAAGAAAGAAATTGCTCGTGGTGGTTGGCCAGAACCGATTGCGGAAATCTATGCCAACCAAGGTGGAACTCCTCACTTAGACCGCCGTCATACTGTTTTTGGTCAGCTAGCTGATGAAGCTTCTTATGCTGTCTTGGATGCCATTGCTGCTGTTGAGACAGGAGCTATGGACAAGCCAGTTGAAGATGTTGTGATTGAAACAATTGAAATCGAGGATTAAGATGAAAATCGGTGATAAGCTAAAGGGCCGTATTACAGGGATTCAGCCCTACGGAGCCTTTGTTGAGCTAGAGACGGGTGATACGGGGCTGATTCACATTTCAGAGATTCGGACAGGCTTTATTGAAAATATCCAAGAAGCCTTGAAAGTCGATGAAGAGGTTCAAGTTCAAGTAGTGGATTTAGATGAATTTACAGGGAAAGCTAGTCTTTCTATCCGCACTTTAGAGGAAGAAAAGCACCAGTTTCCGAGACGGCGACGCTTTTCAAGCGACCGTTTTAACTACGGCTTTGCGCCTCTTAAACGAATGATGCCAATTTGGACCAAGGAAGCCCTTCAACATTTGAAGAATCAGAAGCACTAGTTAGAAATCTATATTCTTTGTAATGTTAATATAAATTTGCTATAATAGGACCATGGAAGAAGAACAATTATTAAAATCAGGAGAGCGCATTAACCAGCTCTTTTCGACAGATATTAAAATCATTCAAAATAGAGAGGTTTTTAGCTATTCGGTGGATAGTGTTCTCTTGTCACGTTTTCCACGTTTTCCTAAAAAGGGCTTGATAGTGGATTTCTGCGCTGGAAATGGAGCAGTGGGGCTATTTGCTAGCACTCGGACTCAGGCACAGATTTTGGCTGTTGAGATTCAGGAGCGTTTGGCGGATATGGCTGAACGCTCTGTCCGTTTGAATGGTTTGGAAGAGCAGATGGAGGTCATCTGTGATGATTTGAAAAATATGCCTGCTTACATCCAGGGAAGTAAGGTGGATATGATTTTGTGTAATCCACCCTATTTCAAGGTGGATCCTCATTCAAACCTGAACGAGAGTGAACATTATCTCTTGGCGCGACATGAAATCACGACCAATTTGCAGGAAATCTGTCGTAGTGCCCAGAGTATTCTTAAATCAAATGGACGCTTGGCCATGGTTCATCGTCCTGATCGGCTTTTAGATATCTTGGACAGCTTACAACGGCATAATCTAGCCCCTAAGCGCCTGCAGTTTGTTTATCCAAAAAGAGAAAAGGAAGCCAATATGCTTTTGATTGAGGCCATCAAGGATGGCTCGACAAGTGGCTTTAAGGTCTTACCACCTTTGATTGTCCACAATGATGATGGCTCTTATACGCCGGAACTCGAAGAGATTTATTATGGATCATAAGGCTTATATGTATGTGCTGGAGTGCCGTGACGGATCCTACTATACAGGCTATACGACTGATGTGAAGAGACGCCTCGCTGTCCACAGTAGTGGGAAGGGAGCCAAATACACACGAGCACGCTTGCCAGTCAAACTTATCTATGCTCAAGGTTTTGCCAGTAAGGAAGAAGCCATGTCGGCAGAAGCCCTTCTCAAGCGTAAGAAGAGGCCACAGAAGGAGAAATTTTTATCTGAAAATCAAGATAGAAATTTACTCATACTCAATGAAAATCAAAGAGCAAACTAGGAAGCTAGCCGTAGACAGTACTTGAGTACGGCAAGGCGAAGCTGACGTGGTTTGAAGAGATTTTCGAAGAGTATCAGTTATTTTGAAGAATCGTGAGGAGCCCTTTGACTCCTCTTACTTTTGTCAAAAAGCGAAAAAAATGCTACAATAAAGAGAATAAACAAAATGAGGTATTATCATGTCTAAGATTCTAGTATTTGGTCACCAAAATCCAGACTCAGATGCCATCGGGTCATCTGTAGCCTTTGCCTACCTTGCAAAAGAAGCTTACGGTTTGGATACGGAAGCTGTTGCCCTTGGAACTCCAAATGAAGAAACAGCCTTTGTCTTGAACTATTTTGGTGTAGAAGCACCGCGTGTTATCACTTCTGCTAAAGCAGAAGGTGCAGAGCAAGTTATCCTGACTGACCACAATGAATTCCAACAATCTGTATCAGATATCGCTGAAGTAGAAGTTTATGGTGTTGTGGACCACCACCGTGTGGCTAACTTTGAAACTGCAAGCCCACTCTACATGCGTTTGGAGCCAGTTGGATCAGCGTCTTCAATCGTTTACCGTATGTTCAAAGAACATGGTGTAGCTGTACCTAAAGAGATTGCTGGTTTGATGCTTTCAGGTTTGATTTCAGATACCCTTCTTTTGAAATCACCAACAACACACCCAACAGATACAGTCATTGCTCCTGAATTAGCTGAATTGGCTGGTGTCAACTTGGAGGAGTATGGTTTAGCTATGTTGAAAGCTGGTACCAACTTGGCTAGCAAATCTGCTGACGAATTGATTGACATCGATGCTAAAACTTTTGAATTGAACGGAAATAATGTCCGTGTTGCCCAAGTAAACACAGTGGACATAGCTGAAGTATTGGAACGCCAAGCAGAAATTGAAGCTGCAATGCAAGCTGCCAACGAAGCAAACGGCTACTCTGACTTTGTCTTGATGATTACAGATATCGTCAACTCAAACTCAGAAATCCTAGCACTTGGTGCTAACATGGACAAGGTTGAAGCGGCTTTCAACTTCAAACTTGAAAATAACCATGCTTTCCTTGCTGGTGCTGTTTCACGTAAGAAGCAAGTGGTACCTCAATTGACTGAAAGCTTTAATGCTTAAGATTTTGAGTGTTAATTCAAATTAGGAAAGGCTAGTTTGACTTATATCGAAAGGAGTTTCGGCTCCTTTTTTTCTAGGAGTGAAGCATGTTAGCAAATGGCGATTTGATACTCAATGAAAATCAAAGAGCAAACTAGGAAGCTAGCCGCAAGCTGTACTTGAGTACGGTAAGGCGACGCTGACGTGGTTTGAATTTGATTTTCGAAGAGTATGATTTTGTGAGAGATGAGTCAGATACGGGACAGGCCATTCAGATTTCCACAGGCAACTATAACCATGTTGCCATTTATTTGGATGGGATGATTTACCACGCTAGTGGACAAGCTGGTGTTGTTTGTCAAGAACCAGCAAACTTCTTTGACCCCAATCATTTGTACGATATCTATGTCTATCCAGAAATAGATATTCGGTTAGTGAAGGAAAAAGCTTGCAAGCATCTTGGAGCTCCCTATAATGCTTCTTTCTATCCAGATGGAGCTGGTTTTTACTGTTCCCAGTACATGGCAGAAATCCTACCGATATTTGAAACCATACCTATGAAATTTGGAGATGGGGAGCAGGAGATTAGTGATTTTTGGAGAGAGTATTACAGAGAACTAGGTCTGCCTGTTCCTTTGAACCAAGCTGGGACCAATCCTAGTCAGTTGGCAGCATCGCCTCTGTTAGAATGTAAAGAAAGGAATCTTCATGATTCAGATTTTTAATCCATCTCGTTTGACGAGACAGCCATTTTTTAGAGAATTGATCCGCTATCTGGACCAGCATGAGGATGTGATTTTGCGAGAAATTAAGGCTCAATTTCCAGATGTTGCAGTTGATAAACTCATGGAAGAGTATATAAAGGCAGGTTTGATTCTACGGGAAAATAAGCGCTATTACCTCAATCTTCCTATGCTTGAGTCCCTTGATAGTCTCGAACTGGATCAAGAGATTTTTGTCAAAGAAGATAGTCCGGCTTATCAAGTCTTGTTGGAGCAGAGTTTTGAGACGGAATTGCGAAATCAAACTAATGCAGCTATTTTAGTTGAAAAGACGGACTTTACGAGATCAAAAATGACCCTGTCCAATTATTTCTACAAGGTCAAACATCAGTATCCTTTGACAGAAAAACAGCAGGAACTCTATGACATTTTGGGAGATGTTAATCCTGAGTATGCTCTCAAATATATGACGACTTTTTTGTTGAAATTTCTCAAAAAAGACCAGCTTATACAGAAACGCCGTGATATCTTTGTGGATAGTTTGGTCGTCCTAGACTATATTGTCCAAAATGAAGAGGGGAAGTATGAGTTGACCGTCGATTTTGATAAGGAAAGATTAACTTTCTACTTGGCCTGATTTCTTGTTTCTGAGCACATTGTTTGACTTTCCTTAGTATTCGGTTTAAACTATATGTAACCGGTAACACATATCGGAATAAAACTAAAGGAGACAATCATATGTCACTTGAAAACAAATTGGAACAAGCAACAGGCGCTATCAAAGAAGGATTTGGTAAAGTTACTGGGGATGGTAAGACTGAAGCAGAAGGTGCTGTAGAAAAGACAGTTGCTAAGGCAAAAGAAGTAGTTGAAGATGCTAAAGGTGCTGTAGAAGGTGCCGTTGAAGGTTTGAAAAACGCTTTTAAATAAAAATAGAAAAAATCAAGGGTTTCATTTCCCTTGATTTTTTTACTATCTTATAAATAATTTTCTGCGACGGCTGCATCTCCTGGATAGACTTCTTTCTTGCCTTGGACGATTTGGTAGCAATCGGCTCCCTTACCAGCGATAATCACAGCATCTAATTCGTGATTTGTGATAGCCATCGCTGCCTTGATGGCTTCTTGGCGATCCGCAATTTTTTCAACAGGATGATTGATGTAGCTACTAATTTCATCTGCAATGGCCATTGGGTCTTCATAGTTAGGGTCATCAGCAGTCAAAAAGACTTGAATCTCAGGGTGTTGATTGAGGAGGAGGCCAAAGTCCTTACGACGACTTTCTCCCTTATTTCCTGTCGAACCGAGAACCAGAGCAATCTTTCCAGTTTGATGAGTTTCTACAACATTGATTAGTTTTTTGAGACTGTCACCATTGTGGGCATAGTCGATGAAGACCTTGGCTCCGTTTTTCTGGGTGAGGACTTCCATACGACCAGGAACACGGGTAGCAGCGATTCCTTTTTTGATGTCCTCAAGACTAGCTCCGAGACGGAGACAAGCAAGTCCAGCAGCAACGGCATTTTCTTGATTGAAGTGCCCAATCAGTTGGATATCATAGTCTCCAGCGAGTTTACCCGTAGCTGAAAAACTAAAGGCTTTAGAATTCTCGATTTGGTTATCAGACTGGCTACCATAGAAATCATGGTCTTGATCTTCTACTTGTTCTTTCAAGACAGAAAAGTGGTCCATGTCACTGTTAATGATGACTGCTCGGCTATTTTTCATCAAGAGACGTTTGTGGTAGAAGTAGTCTTCAAAGCTAGGGTGTTCAATCGGGCCGATATGGTCGGGGCTGATATTGAGGAAAACTCCCACATCAAAGGTTAGACCATAGACACGTTTGACCAGATAGGCCTGACTGGATACTTCCATGATGAGGTGGGTACGGTCATTTTGCACAGCCTGATTCATCATATCAAAGAGGTCAATACTCTCAGGGGTTGTCAATGCAGACTTAAAGAAAGTCTTGCCATCTAAAGTTGTATTCATAGTCGAGAGCATAGCAGGTCGATGCCCTTGAGATAAGATGTTATAAGCGAAATAGGCTGCTGTTGTTTTACCCTTAGTACCAGTAAAGGCAAGGAGTTTGAGTTTTTCCTGTGGATTGCCATAAAATTCCATAGCTACCAAACTCATGGCTTTCTTGATATCACTGACGATAATAGCAGGAATACCAACCTCATAGTCTTCTTCAGTCACATACCAACCAAGGCCTTGAGAGACGGCAGAAATCAAAAATTCCTTCTTAAAGGCAGTACCCTTGACGAAAAAGAGGCTCTTCTCTTTGGCCTTGCGGCTATCATAGCAGATGGTGTCAAATATGACATGGCTGTAGTTGTAGTGATAATGTCCTTGGTCGATAATCTCACGGAAGAGACCATCTTTTTTTAAAATATCTAATACGGTTTCAATCTTAATCATACTTTCTATTGTAAACCGAAAGTCGCAAATTTACAAGTGACAAGGAAAAGTTTATAATGGAAGATGAGGAATTTTTCCTAGTGATTAAAATTAAACGAGGAATCTATGTCTAACGAAAACAATCACCAGCAGGCCCAGATGTTACGGGGGACTGCTTGGCTAACGGCTAGTAACTTTATCAGTCGTCTACTCGGTGCCATTTATATCATCCCTTGGTATATCTGGATGGGGTCTTATGCGGCTACAGCAAATGGTCTCTTTACCATGGGCTACAATATCTATGCCTGGTTCTTGCTAGTTTCAACAGCGGGTATTCCAGTTGCGGTTGCCAAGCAAGTGGCCAAGTACAATACCATGCGAGAAGAAGAGCATAGCTTTGCCCTGATTCGGAGCTTTTTGGGCTTTATGACTGGACTAGGTCTGGTTTTTGCTCTAGTCTTGTATGTCTTTGCTCCTTGGCTAGCAGACTTATCTGGCGTGGGCAAAGACTTGATCCCAATCATGCAGAGCTTGGCTTGGGCAGTCTTGATTTTCCCATCTATGAGTGTCATCCGAGGTTTCTTCCAAGGGATGAATAATCTGAAACCTTATGCCATGAGCCAAATCGCTGAGCAGGTCATTCGTGTTATCTGGATGCTCTTAGCTACCTTTATGATTATGAAAATGGGCTCAGGAGACTATCTAGCAGCGGTTACCCAATCCACCTTTGCTGCCTTTGTCGGCATGGTAGCTAGTTTTGCAGTTTTGATCTATTTCCTTGCTAAAGAAGGATTACTTAAAAGAGTCCTTGAAACAGGAGATAAGATAAACAGCAAGCGTCTTTTGGTCGACACCATTAAGGAAGCCATTCCTTTTATCCTGACAGGGTCTGCTATCCAGCTTTTCCAGATTTTGGACCAGATGACCTTTATCAATAGTATGAGTTGGTTTACCAACTATAGTAATGAAGACTTGGTTGTCATGTTTTCTTATTTCTCAGCCAATCCTAATAAAATCACTATGATTTTGATTTCTGTTGGGGTTTCGATTGGGAGTGTAGGTTTGCCACTTTTGACTGAAAACTATGTTAAGGGGGACTTGAAGGCGGCTTCTCGTCTCGTTCAGGACAGCATTACCATGCTTTTCCTATTCTTGCTACCAGCAACGGTTGGAGTAGTCATGGTAGGAGAACCTCTCTATACAGTCTTCTATGGCAAGCCAGATAGTTTGGCTATGGGCTTGTTTGTCTTTGCAGTTTTGCAGTCTACTATTTTAGGCTTGTACATGGTCTTGTCTCCAATGCTTCAAGCCATGTTCCGCAACCGCAAGGCAGTTCTCTATTTTATCTATGGTTCCATTGCCAAGCTGGTCTTGCAACTTCCAACCATCGCTCTCTTTCACAGTTACGGACCTTTGATTTCCACAACCATCGGTCTCATCATTCCTAATGTTTTGATGTATCGGGACATTTGCAAGGTAACTGGTGTTAAGCGCAAAGTGATTTTGAAACGAACCATTTTAATCAGTTTGTTAACTATTTTCATGTTTCTAGTAGTTGGGACATTCCAGTGGATTTTAGGATTTGTCTTCCAACCAAGTGGACGTTTGTGGAGTTTCCTATATGTAGCCCTTGTCGGTGCCATGGGGGGAGGAGTTTACGGATTCTTGAGTCTCCGTACCCGTCTATTGGACAAGGTGATTGGAAAAGCCCAAGCAAATCGCTTAAGAGCAAAATTAAGAATTTCTCAATAAATTTTTATAAATAAAAGGGATAATTTGAACATTTCTATTATGAAATGCTTGAATTATTCTCTTTTTATTATTTTATAGAATAATTTCTATAGTTTGTAGATAGAAATTTTATTTTTCTTAAATTTTACTTAAAAAGATATTGACTAAATAAAACTTAAGTTGTATAATAAGACAAAATATTTAAATCAGGAGGTTCTGGAGATGAAAAAGTCTAAAGCCAAGTATGCAGCACTTGCAGGTGTCGTGTTAAGTGCAGGTATTTTATTAAGCGCGTGTGGAAGTTCTAGCACGGCGTCAAAAACATATAACTATGTTTACGTAAGTGACCCATCAAGTTTGAACTATCTAGCGGAAAACCGTGCAACAACCAATGATATCGTGACCAATCTGGTAGATGGGCTCATGGAAAATGACCAATATGGAAATTATGTTCCATCTTTGGCAGAGGATTGGAGTGTTTCTCAAGACGGTTTGACCTATACTTACAAACTGCGTAAAGATGCGAAATGGTACACTGCAGATGGAGAAGAATATGCTCCTGTAACTGCTCAAGACTTTGTGACAGGTTTGAAATATGCAGCAGATAAAAAATCCGAAGCCTTGTACTTAGTTCAAGAATCCGTTGCAGGTTTGGATGATTACATTAACGGTAAAACAAGCGACTTTTCAACTGTCGGAGTCAAGGCACTTGATGACCAAACTGTTCAATATACCTTGACACGACCAGAATCTTATTGGAACTCAAAAACAACTTCAACCATTCTCTTCCCAGTCAATGCAGATTTCTTGAAATCAAAAGGGGATGATTTTGGGAAGGTAGACCCATCTAGCATTTTGTACAATGGACCTTTCTTGATGAAATCCTTTGTTTCAAAATCTGTTATTGAATTTAAGAAAAATCCGAACTACTGGGATGCTAAAAATGTCTTTGTAGATGATGTGAAATTGGCTTATTATGATGGTAGTGATCAAGATGCACTAGCTCGTAACTTTGTTGAGGGAGCTTATAGTTATGCTCGCCTTTATCCAAATAGTGCAAGCTTTGAAGGGATTAAAGAAAAGAATAAGGACAATATCATCTATAGCTTGCAAGATGCCACTTCTTATTTCTTAAACTTTAACCTAGATAGAAAATCTTATAAATTCACTTCCAAGACAAGTGATGCTGAAAAGAAATCGACTCAGGAAGCGGTTCTTAATAAAAACTTCCGTCAAGCCATTAACTTTGCCTATGACCGTACAGCATACGGGGCTCAATCTCAAGGAGAGGATGGTGCAACCAAGATTTTGCGTAACTTGGTTGTTCCTCCAAACTTCGTAAGTATCAACGGAAAAGACTTTGGTGAAGTAGTAGCCTCTAAGATGGTGAATTATGGTAAGGAATGGCAAGGAATCAACTTTGCTGATGCCCAAGATCCATACTACAATGCTGAAAAAGCCAAGGCTAAATTTGCAGAGGCTAAGAAAGAACTCCAAGCTAAAGGAATTCAATTCCCTATCCACTTGGACATGACAGTTGACCAAGCTGCTAAACAGGGTGTTCAAGAGGCAAATTCTATGAAGCAATCTATTGAAGCAGCTTTAGGTGCAGAAAATGTTGTAATTGATATTCAACAACTTACTACTGAAGACTATGATAATACAAGCTATTTGGCTCAGACAGCAGCTCAGAAGGATTATGATCTATACAACGGTGGTTGGGGTCCTGATTACCAAGATCCTTCAACCTATCTTGATGTCTTCAACCTTAATTCTGGTGGTTTGTTGCAAAATCTAGGTTTAGAGCCAGGTGAAGCCAATGACAAAGCCAAGGCTGTTGGATTGGATGTCTACACTCAAATGTTGGAAGAAGCCAATAAGGAACAAGATCTTGCAAAACGCTATGAAAAGTATGCTGATATCCAAGCGTGGTTGGTAGATAGCGCTTTAGCGATTCCAAATGTTTCTAAGGGTGGAACACCAACATTGAGAAAAGTTGTTCCTTTCTCAACACCATATTCATTAGCTGGTAATAAAGGTATCGAATCATATAAATATCTCAAAGTACAAGATAAAACAGTCACAAAAGATGAATATGAAAAAGCCAAAGAAAAATGGTTGAAAGAAAAAGAAGAGTCCAATAAAAAAGCCCAAGAAGAATTGGCAAAACATGTCAAATAAGGATTTTTCAAGAAAAACGATGGTTTCGAAAGAAGCTGTCGTTTTTTAATAGAATGAGGGAGAATTTGTTAGAAAAATGCTTACATTTTTTAAATTGTTTATTTGAATTATGATATAATAAATATAATAAAAAGCATAAAACTGATTTCGAAAGCCTCTTCCAGTGTTAACTGAAGTATGCACATGCTAGGGTAATGTTATAGGAGGTTTGCCATCTACTGTAAAAGTAAGATAAAACGCAACAAATGATAAGTTCTTCTTTTATGTGAAGTGTACTTATCTGCCTATTTACTAATCGTTATGGAGGTAACATCATGGGTGCTATTATGGAGTTTGCGACAGAAAAACAGATTGCATCATTTCTTTCAACTTGCCATATTGAAGGGCAAAAGAATTTTCTTATGGCTTTCAAGAAAAAGACATGGTTGAAATCCTTTATTGATTTTTTCGTTATAGGCGGTTCCTACTATGTTCAGTCGAGTGTGAAGCCTAAGATTCTGGCATTCACACCTAAGGGAATTTACTTGATGGACATCAGTGATATAACTGAAAATCGCTCTAATCAAGTCGTAGAGATGCCTTGGAATCAAGTTCAAGATTTTACTTATAAGACAGTCTTGAATACAGTTAGGCTGAACTGGAACTATCAAAATGAAGCCTATATTTTTTCCGTGGATGTCGGTCAGATTAGTCAGCATGTGGGCCAATATCAATTTAACAAAGACCATTATGACTATTTAGCCCAACAGGATTTCTTTCGGTCTAAGTAAGGCCTAGCAATCATTGTCACAAAAGAATCTGGAAGCTTTTCTGGATTCTTTTTAGCTTTACTCGATAAGTATATAGTTTGAAACTATAACTAGCTCTTGAAAAGAAGAAAATGAGTTGATGAAAATAAGTGGTACAATAGTTACTATAGATTTGGAGGTATTATATGAGCAAGGAATTACACATCAACACAATTTTGGCCCAGGCCGGTATTAAGTCAGATAAAGCGACAGGTGCTTTGGTGACACCGCTTCATTTTTCAACGACCTATCAGCATCCAGAGTTTGGTAAATCTACTGGATTTGACTATACGCGCACCAAAAACCCAACTCGTAGTAAGGCGGAAGAAGTCTTGGCGGCTATTGAGTCAGCAGACTATGCCCTAGCGACTAGCTCAGGAATGTCAGCAATTGTACTGGCCTTTAGCGTCTTTCCAGTAGGAAGTAAGGTCTTGGCTGTCCGTGACCTTTATGGTGGTTCTTTCCGCTGGTTTAACCAAGTGGAGCAGGAAGGCCGTTTCCATTTTAACTATGCCAATACAGAAGAAGAGTTGATTGCCGAGTTGGAGAAGGACGTGGATGTTCTCTATATCGAAACGCCAACCAACCCTTTGATGTTGGAATTTGATATCGAAAAACTAGCAAAGTTGGCTCATGCTAAGGGTGCCAAAGTGGTGGTGGACAATACTTTCTACAGCCCTATCTACCAACGTCCGATTGAAGATGGAGCAGATATCGTTCTTCATTCAGCAACCAAGTATCTAGCAGGCCACAATGATGTCTTGGCTGGAGTGGTTGTGACCAATAGTTTAGAACTATACGAGAAGCTCTTTTACAATCTCAATACGACAGGGGCAGTCTTGTCTCCGTTTGACAGTTATCAATTGATTCGTGGTCTCAAGACCTTGTCTCTTCGTATGGAACGCTCAACAGCTAACGCCCAAGAAGTGGTTGCCTTTTTGAAGGATTCTCCAGCAGTTAAGGAAGTTCTCTACACTGGTCGTGGAGGCATGATTTCCTTTAAAGTAGCGGATGAAACACGCATTCCTCACATTTTAAACAGCCTCAAGGTCTTCTCTTTTGCGGAAAGTTTGGGTGGGGTAGAAAGTCTCATTACTTATCCAACGACGCAAACTCATGCTGATATTCCAGCAGAAGTGCGCCATTCTTATGGTTTGACAGATGACCTCTTGCGCTTGTCAATTGGGATTGAGGATGCTAGAGATTTGATTGCAGATTTGCGCCAAGCCTTGGAAGGATAAGACAAAGATGGGAAAATATGATTTTACAAGCCTGCCCAATCGTTTAGGGCACCATACCTATAAATGGAAAGAAGCAGAAACGGATAGTGAAGTCCTACCAGCTTGGATAGCGGATATGGACTTTGTAGTCTTGCCTGAAATTCGCCAAGCCGTACAGACTTACGCTGATCAACTGGTTTATGGCTATACCTATGCCAGTGAAGAGTTAATTAAGGAAGTTCAAAAGTGGGAAGCCACACAACACGGTTACCACTTTGACAAAGAGGCTCTTGTCTTTATCGAGGGTGTGGTACCAGCCATATCAACAGCTATTCAAGCCTTTACAAAAGAAGGCGATGCGGTTTTGATTAACACACCTGTCTATCCACCCTTTGCACGCAGTGTCAAGTTGAACAACCGTAGATTGATTACCAATTCTTTGGTGGAAAAGGATGGTCTGTTTGAGATTGACTTTGATCAACTTGAAAAGGATTTGGTAGAAGAGGATGTCAAACTCTATATCCTCTGCAACCCTCATAATCCTGGTGGACGTGTTTGGGAAAAGGAAGTGTTGGAAAAGATTGGCCAGCTCTGTCAAAAACATGGTGTTTTGTTGGTTTCAGATGAGATTCACCAAGATTTGGCCCTCTTTGGTCACAAGCATCATTCCTTCAATACCATCAACCCTGACTTTAAAGAATTTGCTATCGTCTTAAGCAGTGCTACTAAAACTTTTAATATTGCTGGGACAAAAAATTCCTATGCAGTGATTGAAAATCCGAAGTTGAGAGCGGCTTACCAGAAACGTCAGTTGGCTAATAATCAGCATGAAATTTCAGGCTTGGGTTATTTGGCGACAGAAGTTGCCTATCGCTATGGGAAGGATTGGCTAGAGGAACTCAAGCAAGTCTTTGAAGACCATATCAATTATGTGGTAGATTTATTTGGAAAAGAGACAAAAATCAAAGTCATGAAACCGCAAGGAACCTACTTGATTTGGCTTGATTTTTCAGCCTATGACCTGACTGATGAAAGATTGCAAGAGCTTTTGAGAAATGAAGCCAAGGTTATCCTCAACCGTGGTTTGGATTTTGGGGAGGAAGGAAGTCTCCATGCCCGCCTCAATGTGGCCATGCCTAAATCTCTGTTGCAAGAAGTGTGTCAGCGAATTGTGACGACTTTTGCCAAGCTTTAAAAATCCAGCCTTCTAGGAGAAAAGTCTTCCTAGAAGGCTATTTTCATAGGCGAAAATATGGTATAATAAAAAGATAAGGTAAAGGTAAAAATATGGCTAAATTGATTCCGGGGAAAGTCCGTATCGAAGGCGTTGCCCTTTATGAAACTGGTAAGGTTGACATTATTAAGGAAAAGAACAATCGGCTCTACGCTCGCGTTGCAGAAGAAGAACTGCGCTATAGTTTAGAGGATGATTTGGTTTTTTGTGCTTGTGATTTTTTCCAAAAGAGGGGCTACTGTGTGCATTTGGCAGCGCTGGAGCATTTTCTAAAAAACGATGAGCGTGGCCAGGAAATCTTGCAGAGTCTGGAAGAAGGTCATGAAGAAAAAGAGGCCGTTGAAACCAAGGTGACCTTGGGTGGCAAATTTTTGGACCGAATCTTGTCTCCGAAATCAGACCAAGCTTATGAGTTGTCAGCTGTGGGTCAGGTGGAAGCAGGAAGCAATCATATCTTGTGGACGCTTAGAATCGGCCAAATCAATAGTCAAAAATACTATGTCATTCGGGATATTCCACTCTTTTTAAAAGTTGTCGAGAAGAGAAAACCTTATATGATTGGAAAGACCTATGAGGAATCCTTGTCTTGGGAATCCTTTGATGAGGCCAGCCAAGAACTTTTGACTTTCTTGCGGGGACTAGTGGAGGAAGGACAGGCTCCAGACCTCTTTTTCCAAAACCAAGGTCGGCACCTCTTTTTCCCTCTGACTTTTTTTGAGCAGGGTGTGAATTTATTGATGACCTTGCCCCATTTTCAATTGGACCACCAAGTGGATAGTTACCAAACCCTGCTCTTTCAGGATATGAATGCGGATGATAATCTTTTTACCTTTACAGTAACAGAATACTCGGACTATTTTGAAATGGAAATCAGTGAGAGTCCGAGGGTCAATGCCTTTTATCAAGGAGCTGTGCTTTTCCATAAAGGACAGGTTTATTTTCTAACAGACCAGCAGATGCGCCTTCTCAAGGAAATCAAAGCGCTGCCTTTGGATCAACAAGGAAAGAAATATCTGCAATTTGATAGCAGTGATCGAGATAAGTTGGCTTCTTGTCTAACGCTCTTTGGTCAGATGGGCACCGTTTCAGCTCCAGAACGTCTACAAATCAAAACTTTTGCTCCCTCTTTTTACTTTGACAGGGAAGAAGACAATCGGATTCGTTTAGAAATCCAGTTTGATTATGGAGACAGCCAGGTCTCTAGCCGACAAGAGCTGGAAAAATTACCATTTTCGAGTGATGCTAACTTAGAAGAAAAAATTTTCCAAGTTTGTCTGGCTGCGGGCTTTGAAGCAGATTTTCAATCTTGGCGTCAGGCCTTAAAAGCGGAATCCGTCTATCATTTCTTCCATGAAATCATTCCAATATTTGAAAAACTCGGGCATGTTGATCTATCAGACAAATTAGAAGAACTCTATAACCTAGCAAGCCCTCAAGTGCAGATTGCTTCCAAGGGAGGCCTCTTGGAAATTCAATTTGATTTTCAAGATATTGACCAAGAGGAAATTGACCAAGCCATGCAGGCCTTGGTTGATAATCGAGATTTTTATATTGATTCGTCTAATCAAGTCTACTTTTTCGATGAAGAAACTAAGAACATTCGCCAAAATCTACAGGAACTAGGACAGTTTGAATTAAAAGATGGGGCCTTGCAGGCTCGAAAATCCTTGGCTTATAGTTTGGCTCATCTTTTTGAAGGACGTGACCGTGTTTCTTTTTCACAAGAATTCCAGAATTTGGCCTACGATTTGACGCATCCAGAGGACTTCCCTAGACAAGAAACTCAGGTTCAGGCTGATCTGCGAGATTATCAGGAAAAGGGAATCGGCTGGTTGCAAATGCTCCATTATTATGGTTTTGGTGGGATTTTGGCTGATGATATGGGACTTGGTAAAACCCTGCAGACCATTGCTTTTTTGACTAGTCAAGTGACAAAAGAAAGTCGGGTTTTGATTTTAGCTCCGTCAGGTTTGATTTATAACTGGGCAGATGAGTTTCAGAAATTTGCCCCACAGTTGGATGTGGCTGTTGTTCATGGCTTGAAAGCTAGTCGTGAAGAGATTCTTGACGAGAACCATCAAATCTATGTGACGAGCTATGCTACCTTCCGTCAGGACAGTGATCTTTATCAGGGGATGGCCTTTGACTTCCTTTTCTTAGATGAAGCTCAGGTCATGAAAAATTCCCAAACCAAGATTGCCCAGACCTTGAGACAATTTGTGGTGCCGTCAGTCTTTGCCTTGTCAGGAACTCCGATTGAAAACCATCTGGGTGAGTTGTGGTCTATTTTCCAAATCGTCATGCCAGGACTTTTGCCAAGCAAGAAAGAATTTATGAAATTACCAGCTGAGCGCGTTGCTCAGTTTATCAAACCTTTCGTGATGCGACGTAAGAAAGAAGAAGTTCTGACTGAATTACCAGACTTAATCGAAGTGGTTTATAAAAATGAACTGGAAGACCAGCAAAAGGCTATTTACCTAGCCCAGTTGCAACAGATGCGAGACCGTCTGGCTCAAGTGTCAGATCAGGAATTTCAGCGAAGTCGTGTGGAAATCTTGTCTGGTCTGATGCGCTTGCGCCAAATCTGTGACACCCCTGCCCTCTTTATGGAAGATTATCAGGGTGCCAGTGGTAAACTGGATAGTCTCCGAGACCTGCTGGTACAGGTGGCAGACGGTGGACACCGTGTCTTGATTTTCTCGCAGTTCAAGGGAATGTTGGAGAAAATTGAACAAGAATTGCCAGACTTGGGCTTGACTTCCTTTAAAATTACCGGTTCGACCCCAGCCAAGGAAAGACAAGATATGACCAAAGCCTTTAACCAAGGGGAAAGAGATGCCTTTCTGATTTCCCTCAAGGCTGGTGGTGTCGGTCTGAATCTGACAGGTGCTGATACGGTTATTTTGGTTGACCTTTGGTGGAATCCTGCGGTGGAAGCGCAAGCTATTGGCCGTGCCCATCGGATAGGTCAGGAAGAAACGGTTGAGGTTTATCGCTTAGTGACCAGGGGAACCATTGAAGAAAAAATTCAGGAACTCCAAGAACAAAAGAAACATCTAGTGTCACAAGTATTGGACGGCACAGAGTCACGTGGCAGTCTGAGCCTAGCAGAAATTAGAGAAATTTTGGGAATTTCTGAAGCCAGCACTTGAAAAATCAAGACAATACGCTATAATGAAGTGTTGAAAGGAAATAGAAAATGAGAGAAGAACGATTTCCATTGGTGTCAGATGATGAGATCATGTTGACTGAGATGCCGGTTATGGACCTCTATGATGAATCTGACTTTATCAGTAATATCAAGGGAGAATACCGTGATAAGAATTATCTGGAGTGGGCCCCTATTACTGAAGAAAAACCAGTAAAACAGATTGAAAAGCCCGTAGAAAAACCTAAGAAGTCTGGTTTAGGAGTTAAAAAAGAAGGAAAAAGCTATGCGGAGGTGGCGCGTGAAGAAGCGCGTGCGGACTTGAAAAAGAAACGTTCAGCAAGTTATCTGACTAAGGATATTACTCCTACAAGGCGCCCTTCTCAGCAACGTTTGGATAGACAGGGCAATCAACCTACTGCGCCTTTCCAAAAGGAAAATCCTGGTGAATTTGTTAAATATAGTCAAAAATTGACCCAGTCTCATTACATCTTGGCGGAAGAGGTGAACAATATTTCGACTCAAGCTGAGCCAAAAGAAACTTCAGGCCCAAAGAAAAACAACTATGATTTTCTGAAGAAGAGCCAAATCTACAATAAAAAGAATCAACAAAAAGAACAAGAACGTCAGGTGGCCCAAGAGTTGAATCTGACAAGAATTACGGAATAGGGGAGAAAACATGTCAAAGACATATCATTTTATCGGAATTAAGGGATCAGGTATGAGTGCCTTGGCCTTGATGTTGCACCAAATGGGGCATAAGGTACAGGGATCAGATGTTGAAAAGTACTACTTTACTCAACGCGGTCTTGAGCAGGCAGGGATTACTATTCTTCCTTTTGATGAAAAGAATCTAGACGGTGATATGGAAATTATCGCTGGAAATGCCTTTCGTCCAGATAACAATGTCGAAATTGCCTATGCAGACCAAAATGGCATTAGCTACAAACGCTACCATGAGTTCCTAGGTAGCTTTATGCGCGACTTTGTTAGCATGGGAGTAGCTGGAGCACATGGAAAAACTTCAACTACAGGTATGTTGTCTCATGTCTTGTCTCATATCACAGATACTAGCTTCTTGATTGGAGATGGGACCGGTCGTGGTTCAGCCAATGCCAAATATTTTGTCTTTGAATCTGACGAATATGAGCGCCACTTCATGCCTTACCACCCAGAATACTCTATTATCACCAACATTGACTTTGACCATCCAGACTATTTCACAAGTCTAGAGGATGTTTTCAATGCCTTTAACGACTATGCTAAACAAATTTCCAAAGGTTTGTTTATCTATGGAGAAGATGCTGAATTGCGTAAGATTACGTCTGATGCACCAATTTATTATTATGGTTTTGAAGCAGAAGGTAATGACTTTGTAGCTAGCGATCTTCTTCGTTCAACAACTGGTTCAACCTTCACCGTTCATTTCCGTGGTCAAGAATTAGGGCAATTCCACATTCCAACCTTTGGTCGTCACAATATCATGAATGCGACAGCCGTTATTGGTCTTCTTTACACAGCAGGATTTGATTTGAACTTGGTGCGTGAACACTTGAAAACATTTGCCGGTGTTAAGCGTCGTTTCACTGAGAAAATTGTCAATGATACGGTGATTATCGATGACTTTGCCCACCATCCAACAGAAATCATTGCTACTTTGGATGCGGCTCGTCAAAAATATCCAAGTAAAGAGATCGTAGCAATCTTCCAACCGCATACCTTTACTAGAACTATTGCCCTGTTGGACGAATTTGCCCACGCTTTGAACCAAGCAGATGCTGTTTACCTAGCGCAAATTTATGGATCTGCTCGTGAAGTAGACCATGGTGATGTTAAGGTAGAAGACCTAGCCAATAAAATCAACAAGAAACACCAAGTTATCACTGTTGAAAATGTTTCTCCACTCCTTGACCATGACAATGCTGTCTATGTCTTTATGGGAGCAGGAGACATCCAAACCTATGAATACTCGTTTGAGCGACTCTTGTCTAACTTGACAAGCAATGTTCAATAGGATTTTCCCATGGAAATTCCAATTGAGATCATTCAGGTGAGTAAGTCTGATTTGGCTGAGATAGAGGAACTTCAGGCTTCATCTTTTCCAGCTGAAAAGCAGCAACCTTCCCATATTTTAGAAGAAAGTATCCGTAAGTATGCGGATACCTTTCTTCTAGCTAGGGATGAAAATCAGCTTCTAGGCTATGTTCTAGGTGGTCCTCAGCCACATAATCCGCAATGTCTAGAAATGCATTCTTTAGTCATTGAGTCTGGCCATCAGAGACAGGGCTTGGGCACGCTTCTTCTTGCGGCTTTGAAAGAGGTGGCGGTTGAGCTGGATTACAAAGCTATTCGTTTGAAGAGTCCTGATGAGTTGCTATCCTATTTTGAAATGAACGGTTTTATTGATGAAGAAACTTCGCTTTATGCAACTAGCCAGGGTTTTAGTATGATTTGGTTTAATCCCTTTTATCTGGAGGCACAATGAAAATCAGACAAGCAAAATTAGAAGATTTAGATCGGATTGTCGAGATTGAACTAGAGAATTTCTCGGTAGAAGAAGCCATTCCTCGCTCTGTTTTTGAGGCGCATTTGCGAGAAATTCAGACCTCGTTTCTGGTTGCAGAAAAAGAAGGCAGAATCATGGGGTATATAGAAGGGCCAGTTG